>JAYWCF010000332.1:0-2921 GCA_043780715.1 Methylotenera sp.
AGTTCGTGCATGACTTTGTTGCCGCTTGGAACAAGGTGATGAATGCGGATCGCTTCGATCTTAAATAAACAAGTCTAGTTTTTAGCCCGCGCAAGCGGGCTTTTTTATTTGTAAGCTTTTATGCGCGCCACCGACCAAACACAATGATTAATCAGTCATTTATCATTTAGAATCAACTGTAATTGGATTAGAAATCAATAAGGAAACCCCATGAAAACTTGGATGTGCATTATTTGCGGATTAATGTATGAAGAAGAAAAAGGCTGGCCAGAAGACGGCATTGCGCCTGGCACGCGTTGGGAAGATGTGCCAGAAGATTGGCTTTGCCCTGAATGCGGCGCTGGTAAAGGCGATTTTGAAATGGTTGAGTTTTAGCATGCACACGTAGCTAAAAGTACGGTATGATTTTTGTTGAGTAGATTGTTAGCTAAACTATTGATGAAAATGGAAAAACATGAAAACCGTACTGGTTGCTAATCCCAAAGGGGGCAGCGGCAAAACCACATTGGCCACTAATTTGGCGGGTTATTTTGCCAGCTTAAATCACCGCGTCATGTTGTCCGATTTAGATCGCCAACAATCATCCACTGGCTGGCTACAAAGGCGTTCGGCCGATTTACCGTTTATAGAAGCGCATAATCCCAAAGCCAAACAAACCGACTTTAAAGCGCAATGGGTAGTGGCTGATTCGCCGGGTGGCTTTAGAGATGAAAAATTATCAGACGCCATTAAACAAGCCGATTGCGTAATTGTGCCGATTCAGCCATCAGCATTTGATATTGGCGCAACACAAGATTTTTTAGATTTATTAAATGAAGAAAAAGCCATTCGCAAGCAAAAAACCTTTGTGGCTTTAGTGGGTATGCGCGTAAATAGCCGCACCACAGCGGCGGCAAAATTGGCCGAATTTATGCAACAAACTAACTTTCCTGTTTTAACGTATTTACGCAGTGCGCAAAGTTACATTACCGCAGCCGAGCAAGGCACTAGTTTATTTGATATGCGGCCATCGCTGGTTGCGCAAGATATTGAGCAATGGCAACCCCTACTAGACTGGATTAACCAAACAACTGCTTAATATTTAAGCTAAATATCAGGAATGCAAAGCCAAACAATTGAGATTTTTTTAAATTACGTTAAAATACTGTCCGCAAATTAGCCGTTAGTTTTTAGCGTAGAACGTTTAAATCAATCAATATTTTTTATTGGAGAGCATTTTGGAATTTGTTGGCGCAGTGGGTCTTTATTATTTAGCGGGTGTTTTAGTGGTAATTAGTGCAATTTTGTTATATTGCGTTAAAAAAATTAAGTAATCAAAAAGGCCTTTAAAGGCCTTTTTTTATGTTCGCCGGACTTGTAAGCTTTTCTATTCCTTCTCATTTCAATCGTTATTAATCAATCCCTTAGGCGTTTATTAAACCTTCAGATTTGACTTCACTCTAATTTAACTTCACACGGTTTAAATTAATTGTTAATATTAAAATATGGTTATATAGACTTGTCTGTATATTATTTTTAGATTAATAGGCGCCATTAAAATGAATAAACTTTTACAAGTAATTTATATCAGCCGCTCAACCTTTGAAGCCTTAGATGCCAATAACAAAATAGAGCCGAATATCGCCAGAATTCTGGCTAAATCAAGGGTGAATAATCGCATTAATGGTTTAGTGGGCGTGCTTTATTTTGGCGATGGCGTGTTTTTTCAGTGTCTTGAAGGCGAAGAAACCGCAATTAAAAACCTAATGATTAAGTTAAAAGCCGATTCTCGCCATAAAGATTTAAAGATTATTTCCAAAAAAACCATTACCCAATTAACCTTTGGTGATTGGGCAATGAAGTTTGCGCCGTTGGATGCTCAAATTCAGCAATTTTTAAAAGATAATCATTTTCAAAAATTTGATCCCTACCAATTTTCTGGCGAAACCATTAGCCAATTTTTAAATTTGCTGTTTAAAACCCACGATATCGCTACCGATTCGGTTCAATTACCCACGCTTAACTCTGTTATTAACGATGAGAAAATGGTTTTAAACGCCATTAAAATGGCTCAACTAAAATCCAATTTAGCCTTAGCTATATCAGTTGTGGCCTTGGTGCTTGCGGCGATAGCAATGTTTGGCCGTTAGTTATTTGATTAAAGTTTAAATTAACGCTGACAGCAATCAAGCTAATACGGGTTAATTAATCCTTGTAAATCAATGCTTCAAACTCTTTAATAGGAATTGGTTTGCTGAAAAAGTAACCTTGATACAAATTACAACCGTATTGTTTTAAATAAGCTAGCTGCAAATCGGTTTCCACGCCTTCTGCAATGACCGCCATTCTAAAGTTTTTGGCCAATTCAATAATCGTTTTCACCATCACCGCATCGCTGCTATCGGTTGCCATATTTGAGATAAATTGCCGGTCAATTTTCACTTGGTCAAATGGCAGTTTTTTAAGATACGATAACGATGAATAACCGGTTCCAAAGTCGTCCAGCGACAAACTGACGCCGATTTCTTTTAATTTATTCATCTTAGCCACCACTAATTCTAAGTTTTCTAAAGCCACGCTTTCGGTTAATTCTAATTTTAAATTAGCCGGATTTATACCGTGATTGTTGATTTGCTGTTTGACCGTTTCAACAAATTCAGCATCTTTAAATTGCACAGCGCTAATGTTAATGGCAAGTACTAAATGCTTGGTTTTGTCGTTGCGCTGCCAACGGTTTAATTGTTTGCAGGCGGCATCTAGCACCCAAATACCCAGCACATTAATAAGAGAGGTTTCTTCTGCAATTGGAATAAAATCGTTGGGCGGAATTAATCCGCGTTTGGGATGAATCCAGCGGATTAAGCCTTCTGCGCCAATTGGCTTATTTTCGCTATGTCAAACAGCATGCAATACTTTCCAGATTAGTGGTGGAAACAGCGTCC
>JAYWCF010000333.1:0-2902 GCA_043780715.1 Methylotenera sp.
ACGGTTAATTTTGGGCTGTTTTTGAAAGAGTGCGAGTGGCGTTTTAACAACCCAACACCACAAGCACAATTGTTTCAGTTAAAACAATGGGTTAAGCAACGTATGGGGTGGTTATCTAGGACAGCCCCTAATTCAATCTACTACAAAATTCAGTTACACAGAAATTTGAACGGTCTCACTGATATGGGCGCATTACCAGTGCGTAATTATATATAGCTACTAACAAAGTGTTTGATTTGCACACGCCTATTGCAGACTCGCATATAGGTAGCTTAATAAAGGCTCATAATTTCCACCCATTGCCCAGATCCATCCTCTTGGAACCCCATCTTTCCTTTCAGCTTGTCATTGATAGCGAGCCTTATAACGGTTATAGTATGTTTTAATAATACTAACAATCGTTTTAAAATTATAAGGATAGATCATGGCAGAGCAAAAGCCAGTACTTATCATCATTGATGATGACCCGCTCATTACCGATACCCTGCATTTTGTACTGAGCAAACACTTTGAGGTGTGCGTGGCCGATTCGCGCGCGCAAGCTAAAAGTTTACTGCGCCAATTAGACGAGCCGCCGTCACTAGCCTTGGTGGATTTAGGCCTGCCGCCCATGCAACATAAGCCTGACGAGGGCTTTAAAATGATTGGCGAGCTATTGGCGCATTCGCCCAGCATAAAAATTCATGTGCTATCTGGCCAAAGTGATGACGTAAATGTAAAACACGCGCTAGCACTTGGCGCACTCGATTTTATTCCCAAGCCATGCGATCCAGATAAGCTTCGTGAGCTGTTGCTTAATTCATTAAAAGTGCAAAGCGTTGAACTTAGCGAACAGGCGCAAACTGAGCAAGCAGAAGATAAAAATGGCGGTATGATCGGCAATAGTTTGCCTATACAAACGCTAATCACACAAATTCGCCAATTTGCCGATTCGCCTTTCCCAGTGCTGATTGAGGGCGAATCTGGCAGCGGCAAAGAACGCGTTGCCAGCAATTTTCACCGTTTTAGCAAACGCGCAAAACAACCCTATTTATCGATTAATTGCGCGGCTATTTCGCCCATGTTGGCCGAATCCATTTTATTTGGTCATGCAAAAGGCGCGTTTACGGGCGCCAATACTGCTAATGCTGGCTATTTTGAAGATGTGAATGAAGGTACACTTTTTTTGGATGAAATTGGCGAATTACCACTAGAAATGCAAGCCAAATTATTGCGCGTGCTAGAAAACGGCGAATATACCCGTGTTGGTGAAACGCAAGTGCGCAAAAGCAAAGCGCGCGTGGTGGCTGCAACCAATCGCGATTTGCGCGCTGAAGTACGCGCGGGTAATTTCCGCTCAGATTTATATCATCGCCTAGGTGTTTTTGCCGTTAAAGTACCGCCGCTACGCGATTTGGCTGAAGATAGCCTGACTCTGCTGGAGCATTTTAATTCTTTTTATGCACGCGAAACTGGGCAGCAAGCCTTTAAACTGGACGACAGAGCCAAATCGCGTTGGTTAAGTTACCACTTTCCTGGCAATGTGCGTGAGTTGCGCAATATTATCATCCGTTTAATTGCCAAATACGCAGGTCAAACCGTGAACGAGGTTCAATTATCGGCCGAGCTAGATTTATCGCGTCAAAACGAGGGTGATGGCGGTGGTGCGTCCATTAGCAACAATGGCGATTTATCGAGCTATGCGTTGCAGCATCTGCAAAACGAGGCCAATGTGAGCTTGGATCAAGTATTAAAATCGTGGGAAAAAGCCTATGTGGATGCCGCCATGCGCATTACGCATGGCAATTTAAGCCAAGCCGCAAAAATGTTGGGCATTAACCGCACCACGTTATATAGTCGCATTCAGTTGCAAGAAGAAATTAAATAAAACCGCATGTATTGCGCTTAAGTTTATGTATTACTCGCATTTTGGGCTAAAAGAACCGCCCTTTAAAATCACGCCTAATACCGAGGTTTTTTATACAGGCGGCAATCGCGGCGCGGTGCTGCAAGCGTTAATCTACGCCATTAACAGTGGTGAAGGCATTGTTAAAGTAGTGGGTGAAGTGGGCAGCGGCAAGACTATGTTGTGCCGTATGCTGCAAACCATGTTGCCCGATAAAATAGAAAGTATTTATTTAGCAAACCCCAGCGTAGCCCCAGAAGATATTTTGCATGCCATTGCGTTTGAACTGCAATTAAAATTACCCAAAAATGCAGATCGCTTAAAAGTGATGCAAGTACTGCAAGCGCACCTATTGGCGCGGCATGCAGCGGGTAAGCAAGTGGTGATTTTTGTAGAAGAAGCGCAAGGCATGCCGCTGGCTACGCTAGAAGAAATTCGCTTACTTTCTAACCTAGAAACCAAGCACGATAAATTGCTGCAAATTGTGCTGTTTGGTCAGCCCGAGTTAGATGAAAATTTGAATCAAACCAACATACGCCAACTGCGCGAGCGCATTACGCATAGCTTTAATTTAAGCCCGTTAAAACAGCAAGAAATTGGCGAATACCTGATTTTTAGGCTGCGCGGCGCAGGGTATTTTGGGCCACATTTATTTAATAATGCAGCGATTGCCAAAATTGCAGGCTCTGCACAAGGCTTGGTGCGCCGCGTGAATATTTTGGCGGATAAATCACTGCTTGCAGCGTATGCCGAAAATGTCTATCAAGTGAAGCCAAAGCATGTGCAAGCCGCGATTGGCGATAGCGAATTTGGCGCAGAAAAATTGAAGCAGGCAATCAAGCAATCGCGATGGTTAAGGTGGGCGAGTCTACTGGGCTTGGGCTTGGCACTTGGCTATGCGCTGAGTATGTTAGTGCAAAAGCCCGCAAAACAGCTGCAAAAATCTGTTGCAAGTACGCAACTTAAAAAAGAGATTGAAAAAGCTGAACCTAAAGCAGTTGCGCCAAAAACGCCGCA
>JAYWCF010000334.1:0-2892 GCA_043780715.1 Methylotenera sp.
TTCACCTGCTCGGGCTTTTTTGTAAAGGCCTTTTACATCACGTGTCTCGCAAATTTCAATAGGGGTATCGCAATATATCTCGATAAAGTCGCCCTGTTCAACCATTGCACGCACTCGCCTACGGTCTGCTCCGTATGGTGATATAAAAGCGGTAAGTACAATGATTCCTGCTTCTACAAACAACTTAGCCATTTCACCAATGCGCCTAATATTTTCTTGACGATCTTTTTCAGAAAAACCCAAGTCACCACATAGCCCGTGGCGTACATTGTCACCATCTAATACAATGGTTTTGCAACCCTGTTGATACAGCGTTTCTTCCACGACGTGAGCTAACGTAGATTTGCCTGAACCAGATAACCCAGTAAACCAGATGATTGCGCCGCGATGGCCATTTTGCGTTTCTCGGCGTGCACGGGTAACGGTGGCGTTGTGCCAAACCACGTTAGTTGAAGCTGGAGGTTGTGCAGAAAAACTAGAGGACATCCGCGAAACCTTTTCTGGTTTTTTGAAACCACGCATAGCCTGCCCAGGCCACCATTGTGGCCACCAAAGTATAGGCGCCTAAGCCAAGCCAATTAGGTAAATTTCCCCAAATGAGTACATCTCTTGCTTGTTCAATAATAAAAGTGACTGGGTTAGCCATGATGAATGGACGAAACCTTTCGGGCACTGCGGTAATGGGATAAAAAACGGGGGCAAGAAACATTAGCACGGTGGTAATAATGCCGATAGTTTGACCAACATCGCGCAAATATACACCCAAAGAGGCAAGCATCCACGCTAAGCCAAGGCTTAAAATGACCAAGGGCATTAGCACTAGCGGTGTAAAAATAGCTGTCCAGTGAAGATAACCGTTAAAAATTGCAAATGCAGCCAGCAACACACCAAGGCTTACTAAAGTATGAAATAAAGCTGCCCCCATGGCAATAACTGGCAATATCTCTATAGGAAAAACTACTTTTTTTACGTAATTAACATTATTAAGAATGAGTGATGGTGCACGATTAAGCACTTCACTAAACAAGCTTAAAACTATCATGCCAACAAATAGCACGACTGCAAATTGCGTTTTGCTGTCATCTCCACCAATGCCACCCCAGCGCGATTTAAAAATCTCAGAGAACACAAAGGTGTAAACCACCAGCATGAACACAGGGTTAAAGAAAGACCATGCCAAACCCATGGCAGAGCCTTTGTAGCGGCCTACTACTTCGCGCTTGGTCATTTGCACAATTAGCTGGCGGTTGCGCCATAGGCTTTTGCCCAAAGCTAATAAAGACGTAGGCTGGGTGGCGTGTGGATTGATTGATGTTGTTTTAATGTTCATTTATGTATTTTTAAAATCAATAAAGTGATTTTCTTTTGCCGATTTAACACTTGATTAATTTTAAAGAGCATATAGCGTTCATAACTAGTTCGCTTACTTACGTTCATTTTTAAGTGACTAATCTTCCGTAGCTGTCATCAAACCGAATAATGTCATCTTCGCCCACATAATCACCGCATTGCACTTCAATAATGCTAAGCGGCTTGTCGCTTTCATTTGCCAAGCGATGGCGATGTGTTTTAGGGATGTATGCCGACTGGTTTTCTTGTAATTTGTATTGAATTTCATTGTTAGTAATGGTCGCTTCGCCCGAAACCACTACCCAATGCTCGGCACGATGTTTGTGCATTTGCATCGATAATTTTGCGCCCGAGTTTACAACAATGTGTTTGATTTTGAAATTTGCGCCTTCTTCCATCACAGTATAGCTACCCCATGGGCGATATACCGTTTGGTGAATTTCGGTAAGTTCAGGCTTGTAGGTTTTAACGCGTGCCACTAACGTTTTAATCTCTTCGGTGCGGTTTCTATCGCAAATTAAAGTGGCATCTGCTGTTTGAATGACCACAATGTTATCTAGGCCAACAGTGGCTAGCAGGCCTGTTTCTGTCCATAACAAACTATTACTGGTACCTTGTGATAGCACTTCGCCATGTGTCACGTTATTTTGCGCGTCTTTTGCATGGCGCTGATAAATCGAATCCCAACTGCCTAAATCGCTCCAAGCCATATCCACTGGCACTACGGCAATTTTTTCAACTTTCTCAGCAAGACCATAATCCATCGATAAATTAGGGAAATTGGCGTAAGTTTCAGCAAAATTATCCGCTGTAATATTGGCTATTTGTTGTGCTATTTCTGGTTGATATTGCTGCAACATGTGCATAAAAGCGTTAGCTTTAAACACAAACATACCGCTATTCCATAAATAGCCATCGCGTACAAATTCAGCCGCTTTTTCAGCATTTGGTTTTTCTACAAATTTCGCCACCTGATGTGTAGGTAATGCCCCTTTGTATGCTAATACTTGCGCTGGTTTAATGTAACCATAACCCGTGGCAGGTTCATGCGGCTTAATGCCTAACAGTACCAAATAATCATCTTGCGCGGCTATTTCTGCGCTAGCCCACGCATCTAAAAAGGCTTGCTGGTTATCAATGGCGTGATCTGAGGCAAACACACCAATAATCGCGTTTGGATCTTGTTGGTTAATTTTATCCACCGCCCAAGCTATTGCAGGTAAGGTGTTGCGTGCACAAGGCTCTGCCAATACATTGGCAATTGCATCGGGCGCAACTTCGGCCAGCTGACCTTTTACCTCAAATTTGTGATCTTCGTGCGTAACTGTGAATAAATTAGGTCCATCTACATACGCTAATAAACGGCTGGCGGTTTGTTGCAACAGCGTTTGCTCACCATTAAGCGCAAGCAACTGTTTAGGCCTTAATGTGCGCGATAGCGGCCATAATCGAGTACCAGAGCCACCACAAAGGATAATTGCATAACGCTGTGTCATCATTGACCAATCTCTAATTGACGAAATTTAATACTAAGTGTTTGAT
>JAYWCF010000335.1:0-2886 GCA_043780715.1 Methylotenera sp.
TGAAAAGTACGGGTAATGGCATGGTCACCGTAAGCCGTACTAAAGGCATTTTTGGCGTCTTGCTTGTAATCTTTTGCTGATAAATCCACCACCACACCGGGCGAAATACTCACACCTAAATAGCTGGAAATATCTTTCATGCCATGCAAATTATCATCATCTAACAACCACAATACATTGCCACCCGCCTCAATATAGGCTTTTATTTTTTTGGTTTCAATGGCGTTTAAATCAACTTGCGGCGCCGAAATTACCAGCAGCGCGCCGTTGCTAGGCACTCCTTGCGCCAACATTAAATTAAGATTGATGAACTTAAAGCCTTTTGATTCTAATACCTTGCCAAATTCACCTAAATCTTGGTTTTTCTTGCCTTGCAAAAGGCGCTCACCATGGCCATCTAAATACATAATGGGCTGATTATTGGTGCGCGATAATCGCACTAACAAGTTGGTCATTTCTTGCTCGGCAATGGGCGGAGAGATATGCTCACTACGCTTGTTATATTCCACCACTACTTCGCCGTCTTCTTTAATATTGGCTTCTTGCGCCAGTTTAGGCTCTTCAGATGGGTTAATAAATTTTAGCGTAACGTTTTTTTTCTCGCGTTGATAACGCGCAATAAAATCAAGCATGCCTTTTCTAAAATTATCGCCGCCTGAGGCGTCATCTTTAGTGGCGTACACCGTCACGTTAATCGGCTCTTTCATTTGCTTAAGCACGTTAACGCTGCCTTGCGTAAGAATATTGCGATTGGCCTGCGTGATGTCTTTAGTGATGCGATATTGTGTTGCCAAATAACCCAATAACACAATTAAGCAGATGAAAAGCAGCACAAAAAGCCAACTTTGTGCCATCATTTGAAAACGTAATTTTTTGTTAATATTCATAAAGTTGACCCAATTATCATCTTAGGATTATCCTCTTAAACGGTCAGCATCTAAGCGACGAATGGTTAATGTTAAAAAAGTGATAATCAGCAACACAAAATAAGCAATGTCACCCGTATCAATCAGGCCGCCAGTAAACGATTGAAAACGGTGCATGATAGACAAGTTTGGTAGAACACCACTTGGGTCGCTTGGCAGCACCAAATCTAAAAATGACAAGGCAAACAACGCAATAAAGGTTAATATCGCCGCAACAACGGGCTGCTGCGTCATGCTAGAGAAGTACAATCCTGCAGCAGAAAAACTGGCAATTAACAGCAGCAAACCAAATGAATTGGCCAAAATATAACCTACATCAATCTCGGCCCACGGACTAAGTGCGAACAGCATCATCGCGATATACACAACAATGACCCCTAAAAATAGCACCAAGCCCAAAAATTTACCCAATACAATATCGGTGATAGAAACAGGCGCGCTAAACAAAAAAGGCAACGTTAGGCTGCGACGTTCTTCTGCGATTAATCGCATTGACAACAGTGGCACCGCAAATAACGCTAAAAAAGCCGCAAAACTAAACAGCTTTTGTCCCACAAATTGCGTTACACCAATGCGCTCTGCGGGGCGCATAGAGCCTTGCATAATAGAGAAATAGCTATCAATGCCGTTTAAAAAATTCATGCCAAAAGCCAACATGAGCAGCGCTAAAATCACCCAGCCCATTGGGCTTGCGAACATGCTTTTGAGTTCTTTTCTTAGAATATTGATAATCATTATGCCCGCCCTATTGTGTTGATTCTGCGGCCGCATTTGCTGTGACTTCGGCTGCAGCGGCATCTTGATGCGTTAATTGTGTAAACACATCTTCTAAGCTGGTTTGATCGGGCGCAATTTGGTATAAACCCCAACTATTTTTAACCGCCGCCTGCACAATCGCTTCGTGTGGTGCGTTACCATCAGCAAAACGTACCCGCATCATATTGTTTTCAGCAATTTCGGCTTCGGTAACACCTTTAATATTCATCAAGGCTTCTATGCTTGGATTATTATTGAATCCAATCAATAGCTTATTGCCAACTCGGTGACGTTTTAATACATCAATATCGCCGTTAAAAACCATTTTTCCTTTGTCGATAATCTGCACATGGTTACACATTAGCTCTACCTCGGGCAAAATGTGAGTAGATAAAATCACGCTATGGTCTTTACCAATTTCTTTAATAAGTTCACGAATCGGCCGAATTTGGTTGGGGTCTAGCCCCACGGTTGGCTCATCTAAAATCACCACCATTGGGTTGTGTAAAATCGCTTGCGCAATACCCACGCGCTGCTGATAGCCGTTTGATAGATTCTCAATCAGGCGCTTACTCATGTGGCCTAAACCGCAACGCTCTTTGGCATTCTCGACTGCGCTTTTAATGTGTTTGCTACTGACACGGTGCAATCGCGCGGCGATGATTAAATATTCGTCAACAGTAAACTCTTTATATAAGGGGCGCATTTCTGGCAAATAACCAATAAGCGCCTTCGCTTCTTTCGGGTTTTCTATCATGTCAATGCCGCAGATTTTCACACTACCCGCGCTTGGCGCTAGGTTACCAGTGAGCATTTTCATGGTAGTAGATTTGCCCGCGCCGTTTGGCCCCAAAAAGCCCAGCACTTGGCCTTGCCTCACGCTAAAGCTGACATTGCTTACCGCCTCGCGGCCGCCATAAAGACGTGTTAGCTCAATTGCTTCTACAGTTAAATTAGTCATAATTGTTGATTATAGATATTGATTGGACATTGATAGGTTAATTTGGCAAATGCCGTTTGTTAATTTGATAAGTGCCATTTGTTTGGTAAGTGCAAATTATAAATTGATAAGTGCCATTATTTTGGTGAGTGCAAATTAAAGCGCTAAGCTAAAACTCGGTGAATAGGAAACAAAAACGCTAGATTAGTTTCATGCAAATAGTTATAGTCACACATATATTATAGCTTAACCTTTAATTATGGA
>JAYWCF010000336.1:0-8048 GCA_043780715.1 Methylotenera sp.
TTGCTCTAAACGTTCCAATAATTTCACTTTTGCATCAGCACTTAAGCTGGCGATTGGGTCTTGTGGTAAATACAGTTGGTTGTTTTGTCTAGTAACAATGCTCTTGCCAGTCTGCTCTAAGCCTAATGCGGCAATCGATTTAGTCGCATTGGCCGCTTGTTGCAAAGCAGGCAGATTAATATCATCCGAATAGGCAAAAGCGGTTTTTTCACCACTAACAGCGCGCACACCTACGCCTTGATCTATGCTGAAATTGCCCGATTTAACTTGGCCTTCTTCTAAGCCCCACGATTCGCTACGGCTGTATTGAAAATACAAATCCGCATAATCCACTTGGTGCGACATGATATTGCCCAGCACGCCTTGAATAGCGCTAGTATCAAGGCCAGTGGGCTTTAGCAACACATCATGCGCGGTATCAAAGTGGTTGGCTTTGGTCAAACTAATATTACTTAAATTGGGCTGTTCTATTTTCATAATCTTAATATGGTGGCACTTGATTGAAATTTCTAGTATGAATTTACTATACCCGCGCCGCAGAAAAACGCACTAAGTATATTCTTGATTAGTAAAGCTAATCATATTTATACGGCTTTAATGGTTTTATGTTTTAACGCAGGCAAGCTGTTACGCAAGCTGGTTTGGTAATCGCGATTCACATTTGCCATTACCACGCCAGAGCCGCGCGGCAGCCTATCCAAAATCACGCCCCATGGGTCAACTATCATGCTGTTGCCATGCGTTTCGCGGCCAGACAAATGGTAGCCGCCTTGGGCAGGAGCAATGACATAGCATAAGTTTTCAATGGCGCGCGCGCGGATTAGGCTTTCCCAATGCGCTTTGCCAGTGGTTTCAGTAAAGGCGGATGGCACCACAATCATATCTACCTCACCCATGGCGCGATACAATTCTGGGAAGCGCAAATCGTAGCAAATAGACAAGCCAATTTTGCCATAAGGCGTTTCAACCACTACTACGCTATCGCCCGATTCAATGGTGTTTTCTTCGTGATAATGCTCTGTGCCTAAATCTAAGCCAAACAAATGAATCTTGTCGTAGCGCGCCACTTGCACGCCTTTATCGTTATACACCAAGCAGCTATTGCGCACTTTATTAGGGAAATTGCTAGTCAGTGGCACGGTACCGCCAATCAACCAAATTTTGTAATCTTTAGCCATTTTGGATAAAAAGCGCTGAATAAGGCCATCACCATCTTTTTCGCGCACGGCTACTTTATCCATTTCTTTAACGCCCATAATGCAAAAATATTCGGGCAACACCACTATTTTGGCGCCTTGCTTTGCGGCTATCGCAATTAAGCGTTCGGCCTCAATTAAGTTAGAAGACACTTGCGGGCTAGATGCCATTTGAATGCCAGCAACTTTGACGCTGTTAGCAGTATTTTTAGATTGTGCAGATGTTTTTTTTGCTAAATTGGCCATGGGATTTACTACTCGTGATTAGTTAAGGGGCGACTGGTTATTCAGTTTTTTTGCATTATCGTTATCAGATTTTATCTCTATTGGATTGTCCCAAGTGCCAGAAATACTGTATTCAGTTGAAGCGATTTTATTAAAAGGATCTTTTAAAATCTTTTGCGCAACAAATGCCGCCGCGCCAACAATAGGGCCGCCTACAAGAGCGGCCAGCGATAAGCCGTCGCTCACATGTGGTGTCACTTTTATCTTTAGTTGTTGAGTTTCGGTTTTTAAATTAGTTTCACCTTTAATTTTGGCTTCTGCCGCTGGCCCAGTCATAAAAAAATCATCGCTGCGCATAATGCCACTGTCAATTTTGGCGCTTGCGCTAATTTTATCAAACGCAAAACCATCGCTAAACAAGTCTCTAAAATCTAAACTTAAGCGGCGCGGTAAGCTTTGCAAGGTTAATAAGCCAAATAAACGGCCTACGCCTGGTTGCACTTTAAGAACTTGGCCGCTATTGGCCTCAAATGTTAAATTGCCGTCCAAACGCGTGATATCAAATTCATGTGGGCTGCCATTCCAGCTTAAAATTCCGTCTAATTTAGCAATGCCACCTTTAACGGTATCTGGCTGGCCAAAGCGCATCAATGTTTTGCCAATATTACTAGAGTTCACGGATACAACAATACTGGTATTTGGGTTGCGCGTCCAATTATGCCAGTTGCCTTGCACGGCTAGCGTGCTATCAGGGTTGCTAATAATGAGTTGTTGGATCACCCAATCTTCGCCATTTTCAAAAGCATTTAAATTTAAAGTACCCAGTTTTTTATTGCCAATTTCAAAACTATCGGCCACCACATCAAGGGCAGGGTAAGCTTGCGCTTGCTTTCTAAACTCAGTTTTAGTTTTAGCTTTTACCGCGTTATTGGCCTCATTGGGAATACTCAGGCGCTTCAGTCTAGCAATTATTTTGCCGTTATCGGCACTTTGCCACTCAACATCACCCAACATTTCTTTAGCATCTACCGCCATTTTTAAGCCGGTGGCATTGGGCTGCGCCATTACTTTCAAATTGTTTAAGCTGCGATTGCTAAAATCTAGCTTGCGAACAAAAATATCGGCTTTATTAATCATGCTTAGACTTACTGTATGACTTGACTGATTCGTTGTGGTTTGCGTTAGCAATGCTAACCAATCATCTACTTCAATTTCATCTAACTTGCCGATTAAGCTTAAACCAGCTTGCAAAGGCTCCGTTGCAGGCATATTAATGCCAATAGAACCCCGTTCAAAAGTAAGATTGCCAGCTTGAATAGAGCGCAAAATTTTTGCAGAAATAACATTGCCATAGTTGATATTAATACTGTCACCATTAGGATTAAGTTGTTTTTTCTCCAGATTAAAGCCTAACTCTTGCTGCGCAGACTTATTAAATGGCGGCGGCAATTGCACGGCTAAACCGATTAAGTTAGAACGCACGCTCATATTAACCAAGGGCTTTTTAATGCTAATTTCACCAGACCAGTTGGCACTGCCAGTTATGTGGGCCGTTATAGGGCTATCCACTAATTTTTGAATGCCTACCTCACTTATTTTGCCATTGGCTTTAATTAAAATGGTTTTATCGGCTGCGGTGACTAAATTAAACTGTGCAGGACTACCAAATATTTCAGCACTCACATTATTAGCCGCCAAGCCACTTTCACTAAAAGTTAAGCTGCCATTTATTTTGTTTAGCTCTGGCAAACCAATATCGGCATTGGCAAAAACAGTACCATTTGAAATTTTATAAATACCTTTGTACTTGGTTGCATTAGAATTTTTTAGCGGAATTTTTAAATCCAACAATAACTTGCCCCTGCCTGCCGTTTTTAGTGCATCGGTAAAGCCCATTGTTACCTCTTTAACAGGGCTTTCATTCACAAATGAAATACCATCCGCAATCAAGCCCTCTGCTTCACTTTCAATATGTAGAACAGGGGAATCGGCATCTAATTGTGCGATTTCAGCGCGGCTTTTGATGATTTTTTTACCTTTTATCCGTCCATCTTTGGCATTTAACAGCATGCGTTTACCTTCAAACAGCATTGCTATATCCAGATGATCAATCACAGGCCATCCCGTACCGTATTCCAACACCGCACCACTGATATTGGCGGTGACTTTAAAAATACCCAGTTTTTTATCGGGTTGCTGCTGCTTATTCACATAAGGAAAATCGGCTAGATTACCTTTTACAGTTAGTACAATATCATTTGCTTGGCCTTCTAATATGGAGGTATCTAGCCAATGAATGGTGTCTTCGCCCAAAATAGTGGGGTAGTAAAAAGGGGCAAATTTGGCATTTGCTTTGCCAAATTGTCCGCTTAAATCTAGATAACCACCTTTAATGCCATTGTTGTCAAATGTGGCATTAAGCGTACCAGTTAGATGCGGGCTACTGATAAAAAGCGATTCAGCCGCAATTTTTACAACATCTTTTTTAATAAACCATTTTATATCGCCCGTTAGGCGATTAGCAGGTACTGGCCAACGCAAAATATCTTTAAAATGCAAGCTAGCATTTTGGCTATTTAGTGTAACGATGCCACCTGCTTCATCTGCCGTTATGCTGCCCGTTAAGCCAGTAAAGCCAGGGGTTTTTTCAAATGCTTGTATGCCTAACTGATTAAAACGACTGTTGAATTTATACGTTTCGGCTTTGTTTTTAGTGCCTTCCCAATGCACATTAACCGCTTGTAAAACGCCTGCTGGCGCAAGACCATTAAGTTGTGTCTGCAAAATACTTGGTAAGTTAAAGTGAGTGGTGATTGCTTTTAAAGAAGCCAAATTAAACTGATTTAGATGTAAGTCGGCTTCAATCCAAGGTAGTTTATTTTTGATGCTGTGCGCGTAATAACCACTGCCATTGCGAATATCCAAGCCGTTATTGGTTAGCAAGGTCATATTGTTGACGCTAATTGTTTGCTTATTATTTATATTTTGCCATTGCACTTCGCCTGCAAAGGTTTGTGCGATTAAGGGTGCCGTTTGGTACTTAGTGATGATGGCCAGTTGATGAATAGTTGCTTGCGATTTGATGCTATCAATTTGACTGTTGGAAAACGTTAACCATACTTTTGCATTTCCCACACCGCTTTGCATATTGATCGGATATTCAATCCAAGGTTTGTAAGCCGTTAAATCAGTTTGCTTTAAATTAACAAAAAAATCACCATGCCATTTTTTTATGTTGGCAATATCGCGCCCTACAAATTGCCCACTGGCCGTGATACTTTGTTGCGATCCAACAGAGGGAAACGCAGATAATGTAAAAGTATGCTTTCCAAATAACCCTTTTAAAATAGGGTTTTGCAATTCTAAATTAAAGTGATTTAACGATAAAATAGGCGCTTTGCGCAAATCATCTTGCCAAATCACTTGCGCATTTTCAACGGTAACTTGGCGTTGATGCAGTAACCAGTTGATAAAATCGGGCTTAGATTCGCCCGCTAATGCAATGCCCGCCAAATAAATGCTGCCATCTGCATTACGCCTAATCGTCAGCGCTGGGTTATGCACGACTAATTTTGAAAGTCTGGGTTGTAGTCTAGGAATACTCCACCAAGATAAAATGGTTTCTACTTTATTTAGGTGTAGAGCAAGGCGGTTTTCGGCATCAAAAACATCAATATTGTGTAAATTAACCTGCGGCGATAAGCCATCCCATCCAGTAACAATATCGCCAATGGTGACTTTTTGTGCCATAGAGGTTGAAACATAGTGTGCAATATCCTCTTTGTATTGATCAATATGCGGAAAAATGGCAAAACGTAGCGTAAGTGCCGCAATAATAATAAGGGTTAGCAGCAATAACAGACCAAACAATACCCAACGGGCTAATTTTTTTAGCGTGATCATTAGTTTTGCGCGTTGTAACCTTGTGAATGAGGCGAAATGTTAAGTTGAAAGACTATTTAGCACATTATTTTACTTGAAAAAAACGCCTTAACTTGTAAACAAAACGTAAACATGCTTTAACCCATGCTTTTTGCCAACAATCACTTATAAGCATTGGACCAGATTGCATTAGAATAACGCCTTTTGGTCAATATGGCTGACGCAATTTTTGGGTGTGATATAGATTGATTCAATTTAGAAATTTAAGTCTGTTCCGTGGTGTAAAAGTGTTGCTAGAAGCGGCGGCTTTTCAACTGCATCCTGGCCATAAAGTAGGCTTGATTGGCGCTAATGGTGCGGGTAAATCATCGCTATTTGCTTTGTTGCGCGGCGAGTTGCAACAAGAAGTTGGCGATTTAGAGATTCCGCCAAATTGGGTAATTGCGCATGTGGCGCAAGAAACGCCCAGCCTAAATTTGCCAGCGCTACAATT
This sequence comes from Methylotenera sp., assembly GCA_043780715.1. GTDB lineage: Bacteria > Pseudomonadota > Gammaproteobacteria > Burkholderiales > Methylophilaceae > Methylotenera_A. The sequence continues at coordinate 5,797 of JAYWCF010000336.1, forward strand.
TACGCTTGAAGGCGATGCCGAATTAACCGAAATTGAAGCGGCTTTAATTCATGCCGAAACGCAGCATCAGGGTGAAAAAATAGCCGAATTGCATCAACGCTTAAGCGATATTGAAGGCTATTCAGCCAAAGCGCGCGCATCCTCACTTTTAGATGGCTTAGGTTTTACGCAAGCCGATTTAAGCCGCCCTGTGAGTGATTTTTCTGGCGGCTGGCGTGTGCGTTTAAATTTGGCGCGCGCATTAATGTGCCGCAGTGATTTGTTGCTATTGGATGAGCCAACCAACCATTTGGATTTAGACGCCGTCATTTGGCTAGAAACGTGGCTGCGTGACTATCGCGGCACGCTGCTATTGATTTCGCATGATAGAGATTTTTTAGATAACGTGATTGATACTGTGCTGCATATTGAGCAGCAACGCATTACGCTGTATCGCGGCGGTTACTCAGACTTTGAGCGGCAACGCGCCGAAAAGCTGGCTTTGCAACAAGCCATGTTTGAAAAGCAGCAACGCAAAGTGGCCCACTTACACAGTTATATTGACCGCTTTAGGGTGCAAGCCACCAAAGCGCGCCAAGCGCAAAGCCGCATTAAAGCGCTAGAACGCATGGAAATGATTTCTGCCGCGCATGTGGATTCGCAGTTTAGCTTTGAATTTCGCGCACCCATTGCTGCGCCAGATCCGCTATTGGTGTTGGATGATATTGATGCAGGCTATGCAGATAAAACCATTCTCAAAAAAGTGGTGATGGCGATTCGGCCGGGTGAGCGAATTGGTTTATTAGGCAAAAATGGCGCGGGTAAATCCACCTTAATTAAGTTGTTGGCGGCTGAATTAAAGCCCTTAGCAGGTAAGCGAGTAGAGGGCAAAGAGCTGAATATAGGCTATTTTGCGCAACATCAATTAGAGCAATTACGTCCGCATGAATCACCGCTGCAACATATGTTGCGCTTAGACCCTTCAACGCGTGAGCAAGAACACCTGAATTATTTAGGCGGTTTTGATTTTAAAGGCGATATGGCGCGCGCCAGTTGTGAAAATTTTTCGGGTGGCGAAAAATCGCGTTTAGCTTTGGCTTTATTGATTTGGACGCGACCAAATTTACTATTGCTAGATGAGCCAACCAACCATTTGGATTTGGAAATGCGCCATGCCTTAACGCTGGCTTTGCAAGATTACCAAGGCGGCGTTATTTTGGTTTCGCATGATAGAGCCTTGTTGCGCGCCACTTGTGATAACTTTGTGCTGGTAGCCAATGGCGTGGCAGAAGCGTTTGATGGCGATTTAGAAGATTATAAAGATTGGTTAGCCAGCACTAAAACGCAAGCCAATGTAATTAATACTGAAACCGCGCTTAAAAAAAACGATTACGCGCTAAGCAAAGCCGAGCGCCAAGCGCGCATTGTGGCGCGCAGGCCGCTGGTAAAAGAAACTGAGCAGATTGAGAAAAGCTTAGAAAAACTAAACGCCGAAAAAACCACGCTAGATGCGCGCGCCAGTGAAGGCGATTTATACGAAGCCGATAATAAAGCTGAATTACAGCTTCTGTTAAAGCGCCAAGCCGAGTTAAGCAGCGCCATTGATACGGCTGAAATGCGTTGGTTAGAGCTGCATGAGCAATTAGAAGCGTTACCTGAAGTTTAGAAAACCTAATGTTTCTAAAAAACAGAAATTTAATTAAACAATTTAAAGTGAAAATGCCATGGATTATTCAACACGTTTAACCTTGCTGCACACCCTATGTTTTGCAGAAACCTTTGACGATGGCGCAAAGCCGAACATTAGCTTAGATGACTACAACGCGGTTGAATCGGCACATTATCTGGCCAGCTACATTACCTTTAGGTCGATTCAAGAAGCAGAGCGCCAGCCAGCGGATGAGCGATTGAATAATTTTGATATGTTAAGTGTGTATCAAGCCTATGCCATGCTGGTATTTGCGTTTTTAACCTTGCCGCTTACGCATGAATTATCAGAAGATGGTAAAGCCGCACCTGATTTAACAGCCGCGCAGGTGATTATTGCAAAAACCTTATTTGCTGGTATTGCCGATGCCGAATTGGTGGAAATTATAGACGCTGGTTTTCATAAATTTAAGCTTATTGGCGATGCCGATGTAGAGCACTGGGCCGAATTTAGAGAAAACTTAGATAAAATTACCGTGAGTTTTGTGGTGGCCGGCACAGATGACGATAGCCCGCATAGCAAAGAAGAAGTGCTGCCGCTTTTTGGCCAATTATTGAGCCAACTG
>JAYWCF010000337.1:0-8047 GCA_043780715.1 Methylotenera sp.
AAAAATCGCCCCAGAACACAGTGAAGAAAACGTCTTAAGCAAGATGATGAAGCCTGGCATGGGCGCGTATGATGAATTTAAAGCCATGTTTGAAAAATTCAGTGCCGAGGCGGGCAAAAAGCAATATTTGATTCCGTATTTTATTGCAGCACACCCAGGCACCACCGATGAAGATATGTTGAACTTGGCGTTATGGCTGAAAAAGTATGAATTTAGGCTAGACCAAGTGCAAAACTTTACGCCCACACCGATGGCGATGGCGACTGCGATGTATCACAGCGGCAAAAATCCGTTGCGCAAAGTCACGGCCGATTCGGATGATGTGCCAATTCCAAAAAATGGCTTGCAACGCAAATTGCATAAAGCGTTTATTCGCTATCACGACCCTGCCAACTGGCCGATGTTGCGTGAAGCGCTGAAAAAAATGGGGCGTGAAGATTTGATTGGCAATAGCAAAAAGCATTTAGTGCCTGCATTTCAGCCTGCGGTGATGGGTGCTATTCGCCAATCGGATGGTAGTACATTTAAATCGAAACAGCCGCTGCCAGCTAAGAAATATGGTGGCTTGCCTAAATCGTTTAATAATATGAAAAACGCAGCTAGGCCAGCGCGCAATAAATAAGCGGGTTTGAGCCTGCTGGTCGTTGCTAAACCCTCATCCAATCACTAAACCAATCTGAACCAAATCGATTGTTTAAAAGTCTTTAAGTAAGGATTTCAGCTTAAAAAATACTTTTTAAAGGGTTGCTATGTTTTTAATTGATAGGTTTTCTTCTAGGTTTAGTTTTAAATCGGCCACTCATATAATGGCTGCTAGCCTTCTGCTAAGCGCTTCTGTTATGGCGCAAGCTACCGAAAAAGGCTTGTTTTGGAAGCTGGAATCGCCCACTGGTATTATTAGTTATCTATTTGGCACCATGCATACCGATGATAATCGCATCACCAATTTTTCGCCGAGTGTGATTGATGCGATTAAAAGTGTAGATACTTTTGTAATGGAAACTAAGCAAGATAATAACGACCCAAGCGTGCTGTTGATGCAAGATGCTAGTTTGCGCGAAATGTTAACGGAGCAAGAAATTGACCAAGTGCGCGAGTTGGCCGATTTTCATGTAATGCATTTAGATGCGGCAATGCGCATGAAACCGTGGTTATTGGCGGTGGTGTTTGATTTACCCAAGCCGCAAACGCCATTTGCGCAAGATAATTTGCTGATGTCTACTTCTGAAGACTTATCCAAAGATATTGATGGTTTAGAAAGCAGCAAAGCGCACTTTGGCATTATGGATGACTTTAGCCGTGAAGAACAATTGGTAATGTTGCGTGCCGTTTTAAAGCGCACGCAAGAGCAAAAAGAAGCGGATTTTGAACGATTAATGGCCGCCTATTTAGAGGGCAATTCAGACAAAATATCCGCGCTTGATGAAAAAATCACCGGCGGCATGTTACCAAAATCCATTTGGTCGAAAATGAAAACCAAATTATTGGATGAGCGCAATGTGCTAATGGCAGAGCGCAGCATTAAGGTAGCCAACGAAAAACCAGTATTTGTAGCGGTTGGCGCATCCCATTTGGCAGGCAAAACAGGCTTAATTGAATCGTTTAAAAAAGCAGGATTTAAATTGAGTAAAGTAGCGAAGTAATAAATTTATTAAGTAACAGGCAGCTTAATATTGACATAACTATTTGGTGTGATTGGCCTTGAGCACCACCAAATAAGCCAAATTAGCGCTGCTTGTACTGGAAAACGCGCTAGCAATAACCACTCAGGAATGCTTGGAAATAACTCTGGATGTTGGTACATATGCACGTTAGCTAATGTGACAATTACAGTTAAGGCCATCAAGCCATAGCCAGCTAAACTTCTTAATGGCTTAACCCACAAGCCGAATGCACCCAGCAATTCAAATGCGCCGCTGATATAAACGCAAGCTAAATGATAGGGAATATACGGCGGCATAATGCGTAAAAAAGATTCGGGATTGGCGAAATGCATAACGCCGCCAATCACAAACCACATTGTTACAAATACTCTTGCCGCCAGTTTCCAGCGATAATTGGCTGGTTGAAAATTAAGAGTATTCTGCATATTAATCTAACAAAATCTAGCTGCTGTATTTAATTTTCATGCGTTCAAAATCGGCTAGATATTCTTTGGCTAAGCTTTCTTTTTGCTTATCGCTCAATAACTTGCCTGATAGCTGAAAAAAAGCTTTTTCTTCTTCATCTAAATGGTGATTCACTTTTTCACACAAGGCTTTGGCGCGCGTTAGCCAGCCTTGCACAGTTGGGTCGTTGGTGGTTAATTCTTCCATCAACTCTTCCATTTCGTGATGCTCAGATAAGGCGTGACGCGAAATAGAAAGCCCTGCATCTTCCATCATAATTGGGCAATATAAAAAACGCTCTTCAGCCGCCGCGTGCGCTTCAAGCTCTACTTTTAAGGTTTTAAATAACTGTTTACGCGTTTGCGCATTTGGCTCGCTGGCTAACAATTCGGCACACAGCAAGCGCTGCGTTTCGTGGCTTTCTCTTAATGCTTCGTAAATATTCATGTTGATTCCTGTTAATGTAAATTAGTGGCGCGAATCAAGTTTTAATAGTTACTTCATTCGCAATATTTTGGATGTAGTTGGCAAAATCAGCGTCTTCGCCTTGCAATAAGCGCGGTAACGTTAATCTAAAGTCATCGCGCTGGCACCATTCGCGCATATAGTCATCCCAAGATGCCCAACGGCGTAATTGTTTGCCTGACATTTCTTTTTCGTAGGCCAATAAATAGGCGCGTTCAAATAAAGAAATCAGTATTTCAAACATCACTTGGGTGCGTTCGCGCTGTTCTTCGGTTAAGTCATTAATCACGCTTTGAGAACGCAATTTAAGGTCGGCATTTTGCATGGCCAGTTTTAGAAAGTCGGTGTAGGCATCCGAAAGTAGCTGGTAAACGGCTTCTTCTTCGTTTTCGCGCTCTTTACGCTGCTGCCAAACAAAGGCAAAAATAGCCAGTGGCAAACCGAAAACAGTCACAATATAGCTAGTGAGTTCCCATGTTTGCGGATTCAACATGTGTGGGTTTTAAGGCTTAATGATGACTGCTTGAAAAGCGGTTTGCCTCTAGCTCAATGGCCTCAATCGCCAAATCAAAATCCATGGATTTGTCAAAGAAATAGTGCACACCTAAACTTTTGGCAAGATTACGATAGTGTGGATGGGCATGATTGGTAAGCATGATCATAATAGGTTGTTTAAATGCGTAACCTGGTTTTTGCACATGCTGAATCACCTCAAAGCCAGTACCTTCGGCTAATTCGATATCTAATAACAAAATATCAAATGGCGCTTCATCTAACAAATGAATCGCCTTTTGGCGTGTAGCGGCGGTGCCTGTTACAGCCACGTTATTCAAATTGTTAATCGTTTCAAACAATACTTCGCGCAGTAAAGTTGAGTCTTCAACTAGTAGCATTTTCATCGGTTCATGTATCGCTGTCTCATGGTTCATGTAGTCGCTGCTTTTATTTAATGGCGCTGTAGTCGAAATAGTATTTTCGTAAACTGACATTTTCATCATTTGCAAACTTAGATTGATTAAGTAAATCATATTGTACGATGTGTTGACAATATAAAATATCGGTATATGTCTGACACGCGGCTACAGTATTTAGCTGCAAAGTGGCGTGCATATTAGGTGATTAAACCATTTTTAATGGCGTAATATGTTAAATCGGCATTGGTTTTAAGGCTCATTTTTTCTAAAATACGTGAGCGATACGTGCTAACCGTTTTAACGCTAATATTGAGTTCGGTACCAATTTCTGTGGCGCTTAAGCCGCCAGCTAATTTAAAGAATACCTGAAATTCGCGGTCGCTTAAGGTTTCATGCAATTGTTTTTCGCTAGGGTGGCTTAATTGTTCGCTCATTAACTCGGCTAATTCAGCCGATATGTAGCGTTTGCCGTTAGCAATGGTTCTAATCGCTTTGATAATTTCGTCTGAATCGGCATCTTTAGATAAATAGCCTTTGCAGCCGTTACGAATCAAATTCAGCGCATATTGCGCCTCAGCATAGCCGCTTAAAATAAGCACAGGTAAATCTGGCGATACGTGTTTTAAATCGTGCAAAGTATCCACGCCATTTTTATCTGGCATGGAAATATCCAACACAACGATATCATACGTATTGCTGCGCACTAAATTAATCGCTTCTAAACCAGAAGCCGCTTCACCAGTAACGGTTAAATCGGCTTCTAGCGCAATTAGGTTTTTTAAGCCTTGACGCACAATACTGTGATCATCGACCAATAAAACATTTTTCATAAGTGAGCCTAAATAATCAACTTTAAATTAGCGATTCGCTTCGTCGGAAGTATCGGCTGTTCCATCTAAGCCGTTTCTAAACACTTGCCAATCTTGTTCAACTTGTACCATAGATTCTTGAAGTAGCGGTTTATTTTTCCAAGATTGACGTATAACGAAAAATACGGCAATACCTAATATAACGGGTAAAATCATTGTTGTTCCTAAAATAATGTCGCGGTTTGGACTGTTCCAAGCCGTTGCAAAAATCCACATTAAGCCTGTTACGCCAGAGCAAAATGCAGCAAATAAAATAAACATGTAGCCAATAAAACTATTCACCAAGCGTTTTAAATCTTGATGAAACTGGCGTTTAAAGAGGGCGGCGTGGCTTTCCAGCAACGCCGCCACACTGGATTTGACTGCGCTAAAATTATTTTTAGCATCATGACTCACTTGCCCTTCAAGACTACTTTTAATAAATCGGGCAATCATGAATTGGACAACTAATTTAAGCACAGTTTTTAACATGGTTTTTCTCAGATTTTCAGAATTATTGGTTCTTTAATATTGTTTAATACTTTGGTGTTATTTAGACGATTGTTTAGAGCCTAAAATATAACCCAACAACACACCAGCACCAACCGCAAGGCCTAACGTTAGCAATGGTTTATCTTGCACCGTTTGCGCGGCGCGGTCTCTACCAGCGGTGTAAGCATGTGCTACTTCATCTTTAACCGTGCCTTGTAATTCATGCGCTTTATCTAAAATCTGATTTTTAATATCCGCCACGTTACTAGAGCTTGTGTATTGGTTGATTAACGATTTTAAGCTGGCAATGACGTTTGATGCCTCTTGTTTAGTTTCTTCCGTTTTGTGTTGAAAATTATTGCTGATTCTTTCAGCGCTATCTTTAACATCGTTAGCAACATCTTGTACGTTGCCTTTAACATTTTCAGCCAATTGGGCGGCTTTGTCTTTTAAATTATCTGGGTTGTTGGTAGTAAACATAATAAATTCCTTTTATATTAATGGTACAAATAGGTTAAGCGGTTAAGCAGCTCGTTGGTATAAAGTTAATGGGTGAAAGTAAATGGTTAAACTAACCTTTACGGCCCATTAAGAATGAAATAACAGTCACAATTAAAAACACAAAAAATAATATTTTTGCAATTTCAGTTGCGCCACTTGCGATGCCGCCAAAGCCAAATACGGCTGCGATAATCGCGATAACAAAAAATACGACGGTGTAATGCAGCATCTCAAATCTCCTTTAAAATAGGTTGTAATAGGTAAAACAAATGCACAAATGTCACTATAAGCAAATGCGCTGACATGCTTTAGCCAGCGTTATCTGAAAGTTTTGTAGGAAAGCGCTGACAACTGGCATATGTAATTAGTGTGGATATCTAGTTAACGTGTAACTATTTAAAACGCCAATTTAAGACCAAGTACGGTGGCGCCAACCACTAGTAATGCCAGAATAATAAAAATAAAGAAAAAGATTTTAGCGATTTTTGATGCGCCAGACTCAACACCTTTAAAGCCTAACATACCGGCGATAACGGCAATAACGAAAAAAATGAGTGCATAGGTAAGCATGGGAATTTCCTTTTAATAATGATATAAGTGGTAGAGATAAGCGGTTAAGTTGTTCAAATTTGCTTGCATGATAATGCATCACTCGCAAATGATTTAGACGCTATAATCTGATTTTGATGTAAGAAAGCGATGACGCGATTTGAATGCCGATATAAAAGAATTAGTCAATAAAACCGTAATTAAAACAAAAAAAATAATAGACCAATGCTGGTTTGGGCTTGAAAAGCTGATAACGCTTTTAGGCGGTCGCACCATTGCCATGCTGGCGGTGGCTTTGCTCATTACCATGATATCGGTGATGTATAGCGATAATTGGATACTGTCGATTCAGAGCCAAGATGTGGTGATTGCAAAAATTAGAAGCAATATTGTGATATTGCATGATTTAAAAACCAAAGTTTATAAAGCCGAAAGCGCGCAACGTGGCTATTTATATACCAATCGGCAAGATTACATTGCGCCATTTAACGATGCCTTAAACGAAGCCAGAGAGAATCTACGCAAAATTGAAGCACTGGTGATTCACACCACTGAGGGTGAAGAAGAGTTGGTCATTCGTGAGTGGATTAAGCTGATTTCTGGCAGCTTAGAAGCAAAAGCCGCCGAAATGAAAGTGTCGCTTAATCTGGTTAAATCGGGTAAATACAGCGAGGCCAAGCAAGTGGTTAACCTGGATGAGGGCTTGGTAGAAACCAAAAAATTCATGGATTTTGTGGATACCGTAATTAAAAAACAAAATGATTATTTAGATGAAAAGATTAAACAGCGCCTAGAAACCATTACCATTGCACGCATTTCAATTTTTGCAGGCGCGTTAATCCTTATTTGGCTAGTGGTGCTAGTGATTAAGCAATTGCTGGCCGAGATTGCCATTAAAAGTGAGCTGCAACAGCGCGTATTGCGTGAAAACGCCATTTATGAAGAGAAGCTGCAACAACAAACCAAATTGCTGCGCAGCCTCGCCTTAGATTATCAAGCCGATGTAGAACGTGAACGGCAAAAATTATCGCGCGAGTTACACGATGAGCTAGGCTCAATTTTCACTGCCACCAAAATGGATATTACTTGGGTGATGAAAAAAATGAAAGTGCTTGAGCCAGAAATTGGCACGGAAGTAATTGATAAATTGCGCAAAACTAGCAGCTATGTTGATCAAGGTATTCAATATCAACGCCATATTGTGCAAGAGCTGCATCCTTCTATGTTATCTACATTTGGTTTTTGGCCAGCCTTGCAATCGCTGATTAACGATGCGGCAGACCGCAATCAGTGGAAATTGCGCCTTAATTTGCCGGATGAAAATACCAAATTGAATGAAACCATTAGCTTGGTGGCGTACCGAATTGTGCAAGAAAGTTTGAATAACGCCAATAAATACGCCAAAGCAACGGCCATATCGGTGGATTTTATGGTGGATAGCGAGTTTCTGAAATTAGAAATTGAAGATGACGGCATTGGCGTTGATTTAAACGCGCTAGATGGCAACACACATGGCTTGTCTGGCATGCGCCATCGCGTGTTAGCCATTGGCGGCCGCTTTGAAATGCTAAGTGAGCTTGGCAGAGGCGTATTAATCCGCGCTTTAATTCCTTTAGATGTGGCGGCCGTTTAAGGCCAACAGTTGTTCTCTTGTAGTCTATATCTGACAGCATAATCAGCCAAAACTGGGCTTTTTTGATTTTGCCGTGCGCTTAATATGCATCCATGGCGAAATCACTCATTGATTGCTTTCGCTTTTTGATAAACAACAGGAGCTACACAATGAATAAAACAACCACTTTAAAATCAGCCACTCTAATTATCGCCTTAGCATTTGGCGCAACCGCCATGCAAGCCGTCGCATTAGATAAAGCAAAACTAGAGCAAGCACCATTAGCCGCTGAATTTAAAATGTTAGATGCGGATTCAAATATGCTATTAAATCAAACAGAAGCAGGTAAAGATAAATTATTCACAGAACATAATTTTGCTGAAGCGGATATTGATGCAGATGGCACTTTAGATCACAATGAATATGCTAACTACAAATCAGAAGATCAACAAACACGCGTAAAAAGAGTGGCATCAGATAGCTTGATTACCACTAAAATTAAAGCGGAATTGTTAGCTGAACGTGGTTTAAAAAGTACGGATATTACGGTTAAAACAT
>JAYWCF010000338.1:0-2874 GCA_043780715.1 Methylotenera sp.
TGCGAGGCAGTTACTAAAAAACGTTGCGCATGTTAAAACCATTTACACCGCGATTGGCGGCGGCAGTGCAGGCTCTGATGCGTTTGCAAATTCTGGCGCAGCGGAAACTAGGCTTGCTACGCTCACCATATTGTTAGATGAACGCGGCGAACGCCCTCGCAAGCAAATCATTGAAGGTGAAATTCGCGATACCTTAGTTAGCTTACCAGGCGTGCGTACCAAGGTAGGTTTAGGCGGCTCAGGCGAGAAATATATATTAATGTTAAGTGGAGATGATTCTAATGAGTTACAACATGCCTCAGACGCCGTTACGCAAGATATGCGCAAAATTTCTGGCGTTGGTAATATCGCCTCAACCGCCAGCTTGATTCGGCCAGAGATGATTGTGCGCCCCGATTTTGCCAAGGCGGCCGATTTAGGCGTCACAAGCAGCGCCATTAGCGAAACGCTGCGCATTGCCACTAATGGTGATTATGATTTTGATTTAACCAAGCTGAACCTTAGTCAGCGACAAATTCCTATTGTCGTGCAGCTTTCAGATGAAGCACGCCAAGACCAAAGCATACTAGAACGGCTTACCGTGCCTGGTGCAAAAGGCCCAGTGATGCTATCGCAAGTGGCGAACTTTACTATGGCAGGTGGCCCATCGGTGATTGACCGTTATGACCGTTCGCGCAACATACAAATTGAGGTTGAGTTGTCAGGTCTAACCTTGGGCGAAGTGACAGAAGCCGTTAAACAACTGCCCAGCATTCAAAACCTGCCTGCCAGCGTTAAGCAAGTTGAAATTGGCGATGCCGAAGTGATGGCCGAGTTATTTGCAAGCTTTGGTATTGCAATGCTAACAGGCGTACTGTGTATTTATATTGTGTTGGTGCTGCTATTCAAAGACTTTTTGCATCCGTTTACGATATTGGTTGCGCTGCCGTTGTCGCTGGGTGGTGCATTCGTCGCCTTGCTAGTGGCGCACAAAAGTTTTTCAATGCCTTCATTAATTGGGTTGGTGATGTTAATGGGTATCGCGACCAAAAACTCTATTTTACTGGTGGAATACGCGATTCTTGCACAGCGCGAGCATGGTTTAAACCGCTTTGACGCACTGATGGATGCTTGCCATAAGCGCGCCAGGCCGATAGTGATGACCACGATTGCGATGGGTGCTGGCATGTTGCCAATTGCCGCAGGTTGGAGTGCTGGCGATACCTCATTCCGCTCGCCAATGGCGGTGGCGGTGATTGGTGGGCTTATCACCTCAACATTTTTAAGTTTGTTGGTGATTCCGTCTGTATTTAGTTTTGTGGATGACTTAAAATTATTGTTTAAGAAACTGTTTGTGCATAACATGCTACGGCGATCTGCTAGCAAGTTAAATATTAAGTAATCTGATTATTAATTAAACCACCTGTTAATTAAACCAGCTTAAGTAAACCAGTTGTTAAGTCGTCAGGCGTTCAAAGCTTAGCATAACTTTTAGGCCGCGCTGGCGCGGGTTGGTTAACAGAGCTCCATTCTCAATAGTGCTATCTGCAATGCTGATGCTTGCACCATGTAAACTGGCAATCTCTTTCACAATCGCCAGTCCAAGCCCGCTGCCAGTTTGCTCGCTTGCGCCTTGGCGGTTGTCGAGTACGCGGTGAAAGCGGTCAAATATTTTATCTTTTTCTGCATCGCTCACGCCAGGGCCGTTATCTTCAACGCTTAAATTCACTCGCTTTTCTGACACATCTAAAGCCACAGTGATTTTTCCGCCAGCTTGCGTATAGCGAATAGCGTTATCCATTAAGTTATTGAGCAAATCGTTTAAGCGATCGACATTGCCCAGAATAAAGGCTGGCACTAGGCTAGGCTCAAAGCCTAAATCAATCTGTTTTTTTAGCGCAGTAGGCGCAATTTCTAGCGCAATTTCTTTAGTCAAACTATTTAAATCTAGCCTGACCATATTCACCGCTGCCGCTGCTTCAGGTTGGCTGCGTGCCAACACCAATAATTGGTTGATGGTGTGCAAAAGCTTGTCTAGGCTTTGATAAGCACGCGGCAATAGCGCCTTAATTGCGGACGGCTCTACTGCTTGTTCCGCCAGCTCTAGCTGCGCTTGCGCGCCTGCCAGTGGTGTGCGAAGCTGATGCGCGGCGTCGGCCACAAAGCGATTTTGTGCAGAAATTAAATGTTGCAGTTTGGCCATGAGTTGATTGACCGAGTTAGCAACTAAAGAAATTTCTTGCGGAATATTGGGCAATTCTACTGGGCTTAAGTCGTGTTCAGATCGCTTGGAAACCGCATCCTGCAAGGCGTCTAGCGGTGCTAGGCCTTTATTAATACCATACCAAATAATAAAAAAAGACAGCAAGGTTAACAATAATTGTGGCACCACAATACCAATTAAAATAGTGTTAGTCAGTATGCCGCGCCATTTTTGAGTACCAGCAATTTGTATGGTAATGGTTTGCACGCCTTGCGAGTTAGTAATATTAAATGCGGCATGCACAGCTCTAAAGTGCTCGTTTCCGATATTGGTATTGAAATAGTAGTGGTCGGCAAGACTGGCTTTTTTATCATTGCTATCTTGAAGGTCATTATTTGTTTGGCTGGCAGTCTGTAAAGCCTTACTGCCGCTTAATAGCTGGCCTTGGCTATCGGTAATGCTATACAAAATTTGATCAACTTCATCTTTTAAAAACACATGGCTAGCGTTTTCTAGCAATCGAATATCCTTGGGTGCGCTGCCAAAAATTCTTAAAAATTGTGAAACATCTTTGGCCGAGCTAAATAAATCAGCATCGATTTCTTTTTCTAGTTTACCAATGGCCAGCTTAAATAAAAGCGTGCTATCAACCAAAATAAGTAGCAACAGTAATGGCATTAACCAGCTCAGTA
>JAYWCF010000339.1:0-2856 GCA_043780715.1 Methylotenera sp.
TGAACTGTCGCATCGCTATATTACAGACCGTTTTTTGCCTGATAAAGCCATCGATTTAGTTGATGAAGCAGCCAGCCGCATCAAAATGGAAATTGATTCAAAACCAGAAGTATTGGATAAGCTGGAACGTAGAACGATCCAGCTAAAAATTGAGCGAGAAGCCGTGCGCCGCGAAAAAGATGAAGGCAGCCGCAAACGATTTAGTTTGATTGAAGAAGAGATTGAAAAGCTTGAGAAAGAATATGCCGATTTAGAAGATATTTGGACCTCTGAAAAAGCGCAGGTGCAGGGTACCAGCCATATTAAAGAAGCCATTGAAAAGGTAAAATTTGAGATGGAAGAAGCCACGCGCAGAGGCGAATGGCAAAAAGTGTCTGAGCTGCAATACGGAAAATTGCCTGCTTTAGAAGCGCAATTAAAAGAGGCCACAAACTCAGAAGCGAATGCCAAGCCAAGCAAAAACAGAATGCTACGCACTGAAGTTGGTGCAGATGAAATTGCTGAAGTAGTGAGCCGCGCCACTGGTATTCCTGTTAGCAAAATGCTGACAGGCGAGCGTGAAAAATTGCTGACCATGGAAACCAAGTTGCATGAACGTGTGGTTGGTCAAGATGAAGCGGTGCGCTTGGTTTCGGATGCCATTCGTCGTTCGCGCAGCGGTTTGAGTGACCCTAATCGGCCTTATGGCAGCTTTTTATTCTTAGGCCCAACCGGCGTTGGTAAAACAGAGCTTTGCAAAGCATTAGCAGGATTTTTGTTTGATTCAGAAGATCATTTAATTCGCATCGACATGAGCGAATTTATGGAAAAGCACAGTGTGGCACGTATGATTGGCGCGCCGCCAGGCTATGTTGGCTATGAAGAAGGCGGCACGCTAACAGAGGCTGTGCGCCGCAAACCATACAGTGTGATTCTGCTGGATGAGGTGGAAAAAGCGCACCCAGATGTGTTTAATGTGTTGCTACAAGTGCTAGATGATGGCCGTTTAACCGATGGCCAAGGTCGCACGGTGGATTTTAAAAATACGGTGATTATCATGACATCAAATCTTGGTAGCCAGATGATTCAAAGCATGGCGGACCAAGATTACCAAGTGGTGAAGCTGGCGGTAATGGGCGAAGTGAAAACGCATTTTAGGCCAGAGTTCGTCAACCGTATTGATGAAGTAGTCGTTTTCCATAGTCTGGGTGAAGCACAGGTGAAATCGATTGCACAGATTCAAATTCAGTTGCTAGCTAAGCGTTTAGCGGCAATGGATATGACCTTGAACATGAGCGAATCGGCCATTGCGGAAATTGCTAATGCTGGTTTTGACCCTGTGTATGGCGCAAGGCCGCTGAAACGCGCGATTCAAAGTGAGATTGAAAACCCACTGGCACGCGAGATTTTGGCAGGCAGTTTTGTGGCGAAAGACACCATTTTGGTTGATAACAAAAGCGGCAAGATGACGTTTACAAGAGCTTAATTAGCGCGCAAGCTAGCACTGATGAAAACACCTATTATTATTGTAGTAGTGGCATTTTTAAACCTAATAATGGGTGTTGGCAGCAGTGCGGCTTACACAACGAGTGAATTGAAACCGAGCGAGCTTGAAATTTTTGATAACGAGCCGCCGATTATTAAAGATTTGCTTGAGCGCGCAACGGTGCTATTGGGCGATGCGGATAATGTTGATTCTGCTTGGAAAGCGGCTAATTTATATTGCGAAGCAGCGCGCTATGGCAGTGCGGAAGGCGTTTATCGCTTAGGAATGTTGTATGCGTTTGGCCGTGGCGTGCCAGCCAACCGCGATTATGCGGCTAATTTGTTTGGTATTGCTTCTACGCATGGCCATTACGAAGCGCAGAAAATGCTGGAAACCATAGAGATTAAAACATCAGATACGCCTATTTGCGTATTGGAAGCGGTGGCACCAGAAAAGGCATCAAGGCAAGAAATTGCCACTGCACAATCGCCAAAAATTGATGCTTATATTGCCAGCTTGCCAAAAAATAAACGCTGGGTGGTGGATTTAGTGGGCACAATTGCCGATTGGTACAAAGTGGATGAAAAGCTGGTGTTATCGATTATTACGGCGGAATCTAACTTTAAGGTTTCAGCTAAGTCTAACAAAGAAGCGCAAGGTTTGATGCAATTAATACCCGCCACGGCGGACCGTTTTAATGTAAAAAATGCTTATAGCGCCAGCCAGAATATTAAAGGTGGCGTAAAATATTTGCGTTGGTTGTTGTCTTATTTTAGAGGCGATGTGACCCTTGCTGTTGCGGCGTATAACGCAGGTGAAGGCTCTGTAGATAGATACAAAGGCGTGCCACCTTACAAAGAAACGCGCGCTTATGTGAAAAAAGTGTTGGGTTTATATGAAGCCAAACGCCACGATTTTGATGCCAGCATTGCGCAGGCATCACCCGCTTTAAAGAAAGTGAGTATTAAATGAAAACGGTATTAATGTTAATAATGAGTGTCATGCTAGTGACTGGTTGCGCCAGCACAGGCCAGCAGCCAGCGCAGGTTAAACGTATTACGCCAGAAGAGTTGGCAAAACTATTGCCGCCACCTGTTGCCACGGTGAGTTTAGATGAAATTATTAATGACTCTAAACAAAGCAAAACGCCAGACGAAATTATTGCCAAAATTAAAGCCAGCAATTCGCGCTATGAGCTAACACCTGCGCAAACCCTAGATTTAAACAGGCAAGGTGTGAATACTAAAGTGCTTGATTATATTCATCAAAGCAATGAACTAGCCAAACAAAATGCCATTGCAGATGAGATAAATAAGCGCGAAAAAGAACACGCAGCAGCCGAAAAAATGCTTAAACGAGAACGCGATATGGCGCGCAATAGCTATTACGAT
>JAYWCF010000340.1:0-2854 GCA_043780715.1 Methylotenera sp.
TTTTTTGCAAATGCTCAGATGTCGTTTCTTTGCGCCAGAACGATTCCAGCGCAAATTTTAATTCGCGTTTTTCACCAACGCGCGGATAACCCAAGATATGCGCTTTAATGGTTTTTGTTGTCATATTATTACCCTAATTCTTTGTAAGGCATGCATTCTGTAACGACAAAATAATTTAATAAAGCGAAAGTTTTTGTGATAAATTTGAATTAAATTCATATTTGTAAAATACAACGTCATTCTGAGCGAAGCGAAGAATCCAGCTTTCATATAACTAAGTTCTGGATTCTTCGGCTGGTAAAGCGCCGCCTCAGAATGACGGAGTTGCTTAATTTTTCATTGCCTAATAAGCATTAATGCTGATTAAAGGTCTTTTTATGTTAGAAATCCGCCATTTAAAATCACTAAAAGCCATTGCCGAAACCAGCAAGCTTGGCTTGGCCGCTGAACGTGTTTTTTTAACACAATCCGCGCTTTCGCATCAAATCCGCGCATTAGAAACGCATTATGAAATCACGCTTTTTAAGCGCAGCGCGCAAGGCTTGCGCTTTACACCTGCTGGCCAACGTCTGCTGGATTTAGCCAATGAATTACTACCGCTAATTGAAAAATCGGAACGTGATTTGATTCGCTTGAAAAGTGATCAATCGGGTGAGCTTAGAATTGTTTTAGAGTGCCATACTTGCTTTGATTGGCTGAACCCTGTGATGGACGCGTTTAGGCGCGCTTGGCCAGAGGTAGAGATTGATTTGGTGGCGGGGTTTCACAGCGACCCTTGGCAGTTATTACATGCCGGCAAAGCCGATGTAGTAATAGGCGGCTTGCCAAATAAGCTGGATAATTTAGCGTATTTGCCTTTATTTAAATTTGAAATCATGGCGGTAATGCCAATTGGCCACGATTTGCAAAACAAAACACGATTATTGGCTGAGCATTTTAGTGGCGAAACGCTGATTACTTACCCAGTGCCAGAAGAGCGAATAGACGTGATTCGGCAAGTGTTGAAGCCTGCCAATATTCAATTTAATCGCCGCACCGCCGAGCTAACGATTGCCATTATGCAATTAGTCGCCAGCCGCCGTGGCTTGGCAGCGCTACCCAATTGGGGTATTCAAAGCTATGTAGAGCATGATTATGTGCTGGCCAAGCCAATTAGCGCAAAAGGGCTATGGTCTGAGTTGCATGCCATCGGCACCAATGAAATGATGGCGCGGCCTTATGCCAAAGACTTGGCGCGCATTATCCGCGATGTTTGTGCTGAAAAACTCAGCGGAATTAAATTGCTTTAAAACAATGCCAAAAATGCCACCAAACTTGTTTATTAAATGGCGGCGGTGATAATGCCACCAAACTTGTTTGTTATATGGCTGTTGTAATAATGCCGCCACCTAAGCAAACATTACTTTCATACACCACAGCCGATTGGCCTGGTGTAATCGCCCACTGTTTTTGGCCAAATTTAACCGTTACTTCTTCGCTATTTAGTGCATCAATTTCGCAAGGCGCATCGGGTTGGCGGTAGCGCGTTTTGGCGGCGTACACCCAGTTGGTAATCGGCTCTTCATTATCAATCCAAGTTAATTGGCTGGCTTTTAGGCCGTCGCTTAATAACAAAGCATGCTCATGGCCTTGCACCACAATTAGCTCATTTTTTTCCATATCTTTGGCCGCCACAAACCACGGCTCGCCATTGCTATCGCGGCTACCGCCAATTTTCAAACCTTGGCGCTGACCCAATGTGTAGTACATCAAGCCTTCATGCTGGCCGACTAATTTACCTTCGGCATTTTTAATATCACCCGGTTTTTTTGGCAAATAACGCTGTAAAAATTCTTGAAAAGGCCGTTCGCCAATAAAGCAAATGCCAGTCGAATCTTTCTTTTCGGCATTGATTAAACCTGCTTGGCGCGCAATCTCGCGCACTTCAGTTTTAAGGTATTTTCCTAAAGGAAACAATGTTTTGCTCAGTTGAGCTTGATTTAAGCGATATAGAAAATAGCTTTGATCTTTGCTGCCATCATCGGCTTTTAGCAATTGAAATAAGCCCGGTTTAAGCGGGTTTTCGCGCACTTGTGCGTAATGACCAGTGGCGATTAAATCGGCACCCAAGCTCATGGCGTGGTCTAAAAATGCCCTAAATTTGATTTCAGCATTGCATAAAATATCAGGGTTTGGTGTGCGGCCTGCTTCGTATTCGCTTAAAAAATTGGCAAATACGCGGTCTTTGTATTCGGCACTAAAATTTACCGCTTCAATATCAATGCCAATTTTATCGGCAATTGAAACCGCATCGATTAAATCTTGCTTGGATGAGCAATATTCATCGTTATCGTCGTCTTCCCAATTTTTCATGAAAAGGCCAACCACATCGTAACCTTGCTGCTTCAATAATAGCGCGGTAACGCTAGAATCGACGCCGCCAGAAATGCCTACAACAACTTTCTTTTTAGTCATAAGTTAGTAATCACTTCTAGCGGGTAGCTTTTGCCGCTTAAATAATCTTCAATGCAGGTTAACACTTGCGGGCTGCGCATCAATGCGGATTTTTCGCGAATTTCGTCAAGTGTCATCCACACGGCGCGGATGATTCCATCGTCTAATTCTTGTGTTTCATAATGCACGCCCACGTTGCCAATGAAGGCAAATCGCAAATATGTGGTGTCGTTGTGCGGGTGTTTCCAATGGTAAACGCCAAGCAATGCTGTGGGCACAAAATCGTAGGCCGATTCTTCTAAAGTTTCGCGAATCACCGCTTGAATCAGCGTTTCGTTATCTTCTAAATGGCCGGCAGGCTGGTTAAAACGGTTGCCTCTATCGGTGGTTTCTTCTACCAATAAAAACTTGCCGTTTTGCT
>JAYWCF010000341.1:0-20183 GCA_043780715.1 Methylotenera sp.
ACTGCGGGTACCATGGAAGAAATGTATCGACGCGCTGAATTCGCCAAAGAATTAGGCTCATGCATCATCATGATTGACTTGGTGATTGGCTACACGGCCATTCAATCGATGGCTTTATGGGCTCGCCAGAACGACATGATTCTGCACTTGCACCGCGCAGGCAACTCAACTTATTCACGCCAAAAAAATCACGGCATGAACTTCCGCGTGATTTGTAAATGGATGCGTATGGCAGGCGTCGATCATATTCACGCAGGGACTGTGGTGGGTAAATTAGAAGGCGATCCAGCCATGATTAAAGGCTTTTATGACACCTTGCTGGATGACCATACGCCGCAAAACTTAGAACATGGCTTGTTTTTTGAGCAAGACTGGGCTTCGTTAAATAAATGTATGCCAGTGGCTTCTGGCGGTATTCACGCTGGGCAAATGCATCAGCTGCTGACCTACTTGGGTGATGATGTGATATTGCAATTTGGCGGCGGTACCATTGGTCATCCGCAGGGCATACAAGCAGGTGCGCAAGCTAACCGTGTGGCGCTTGAAGCGATGGTGCTGGCGCGCAACGAAGGCCGTGATATTTGGAACGAAGGCCCGCAGATTCTGCAAGATGCCGCCAAATGGTGCGGCCCATTGAGAGCGGCCATTGATACCTGGAAGGATATTACTTTCAATTACGAATCCACTGACACGGCTGATTTTGTGCCAACTGCAACGACTAGTTTTTAAATATTATGTTTTTAAATATTTTGGTTTTTAGGAGAATTTAATCATGATGACCAACCCAAATGGAATTGTCACGCAAGGGCAGTTTTCGTTTTTACCGCCTTTAACAGATGTGCAGATTACGGCACAAATTAAGTATGCCCTCAGTAGGGGCTGGGCGCTATCGGTGGAGTATACCGACGACCCACACCCGCGCAACACCTACTGGGAAATGTTTGGTGCGCCGATGTTTGATTTAAAAGACCCAGCGGGCATTTTGATGGAAATTAATAATTGCCGTAAAACATTCCCTAATCACTACATTCGCGTGATGGCGTTTAGCTCGGTGCGTGGCGTAGAAAGCCCAACTATGTCGTATATTGTCAATCGCCCAAAAAATGAGCCTGGCTTTGGTTTGGTACGTCAAGAAACCGATGGGCGTAATATACGCTATACCATTCATTCTTACGCGACCGATAAACCAGAAGGAGAGCGCTATTAGTTCGAGCGCTACTAGAGTATGACCGACAAAATCGACATTCAAGCGCTGTTAGAAGAATCTCATATTAATGAGGTACTGGATGCGCTTGATAAAGATTTGGTCGGGTTGGTGCCAGTAAAGCAGCGCATTCGTGAAATTGCCGCTTATTTGCTGATTACCAAAGCCAGATTGCAGCTGGGGATTGAGGCCGCTAAACCTAGCTTGCATATGTGTTTTACTGGCAACCCAGGCACAGGTAAAACCACCG
This sequence comes from Methylotenera sp., assembly GCA_043780715.1. Classification (GTDB taxonomy): domain Bacteria; phylum Pseudomonadota; class Gammaproteobacteria; order Burkholderiales; family Methylophilaceae; genus Methylotenera_A. The sequence continues at coordinate 1,455 of JAYWCF010000341.1, forward strand.
TTGCGCTTAAAATGGCGGAGATGTTGCACCGCTTGGGATACATCAGACAGAATCATGTGATCAGCGTTACGCGGGATGATTTGGTGGGGCAATATATTGGGCATACCGCGCCAAAAACTAAAGAGGTGATTAAAAAAGCCATGGGCGGTGTGCTGTTTATCGATGAGGCGTATTACCTATATAAGCCAGAAAACGAGCGCGATTATGGTCAAGAATCCATCGAAATTTTGTTGCAGACCATGGAAAATTATAGGGATGACTTGGTGGTGATTTTGGCGGGATATCAAGATCGCATGGGCACATTTTTTAAATCAAACCCAGGCCTGTCATCGCGTATTGCGCATCATATTGATTTTCCTGATTACAATGAAGATGAGCTATTGGAAATTACAAAATTGATGAGCGATGCCATGCACTACAATTTAGACGAAAGCGCCACAAAAGCCATGCAGGAATATATTCAAAAGCGTAAGCAGCAACCGCATTTTGCTAATGCCCGCTCAATTCGCAACGCTTTAGATAGAGTACGCTTGCGTCAAGCGAATCGATTGTTTAATGATGCGATTACGCTTAAAAAAGAAACAACGGCGGCCGATTTATCATTAATTACTGAAGCCGATATTCGCGCCTCGCGCGTATTTGGCAATAACTAGATTACAGCAAAATAATTAGGATAATTAAAAGCGCTCAATATGAAAAAAGCTCAAATCAGCTTGACAAGTTTTTTGCAAGATACGCAAGCCAGTGAAAGCTTGGCTGCTTTATTGTGCGCCATAGCAGAAGCCTCACAAGCTATTTCTGCACTGACTGAAAATGGCGCCATTGAAAATAAAGCGGGTGAAAGTATTTACGGAAAATTAGCCAGTGAAAACGTGCAAGGTGAAACGCAAGCCACCTTGGATGTGATTTGTGATGAGCTATTTACTGCCCGCTTAGCCGCCACAGGCTTGGTGGCTGGCATGGTGTCCGAAGAAGTTGATTTGCCGATTACGCTTGAAAATACCACCAGCAAGGCCGAATTTTTAGTGTTTTTTGATCCGCTAGATGGCTCATCAAATGTAGATGTGAATGTGTCGATTGGCTCAATATTTTCTATACTTAAAGCGCCAAAAACCATATTAAATGAAGCTGATTATCTGATTGCGGGCAAGCAGCAAGTGGCCGCTGGCTACGCCATCTATGGCCCATGTACCATGCTGGTCATCAGCATAGGCCAAGGTACGCATGGTTTTACTTTGAATCGTGCCAGTCAACAATTTTTGCTAACGCACCCCAATATGCAGGTGCCAGTAGATACCCAAGAATATGCAATTAACTCAAGTAACCAACGCTTTTGGGAGTCGCCCATTAAGCGCTATATTACAGAGTGCAAATCTGGTGCGGCAGGGCGACGTGAAAAAGATTTTAATATGCGCTGGATAGGCAGTATGGTGGCTGATGTTCACCGCATATTGATGCGCGGCGGCATTTATCTTTACCCTAAAGATAGTAAAGACGCGACTAAGCCTGGCCGTTTGCGTTTGATGTACGAAGCTAACCCAATGGCGATGCTAGTCGAGCAGGCAGGTGGCGCCGCATCGACAGGCAGGCAGAGAATATTGGATGTGCCGCCAGAACATATACACCAGCGTATTCCGATTATTATCGGCTCTAAAAATGAGGTAGAACATATCGAGCGCTACCATGCCGCTTTTGATAAAGGCACGGATGAGCCATTCCCGCTGTTTAATGAGCGTACTTTTTACCGATAGATATACTTAAAATAATTACTAATAATTAATCGAGGATAGCATGTCTAAAAAATACCCCGTTATTGCAATTACAGGCTCATCTGGCGCAGGCACCAGCTCTGTGATGGAGAGTTTTGAATATATTTTTAGACGTGAAAATATTTGCGCACAAGTGATTGAAGGCGATTCGATGCACCGTTATGAGCGCAAAGAAATGGACGCATTATTAAGTGCGCGCAATAAAATTCCAGGTAATTATTTTAGCCACTTTAGTCCAGAGGCCAATGAGCTAGCTACTTTAGAGAATACGTTTAAGACGTTTGGCCAATCAGGCCAATGTAAAGTAAGAAAGTATATTCACACCGATGCCGAAGGTGCGCCTTACAAACAAGCTGCAGGCACGCTGACGCCTTGGCGCGATAGCGCAGAAGATGCGGATGTTTTATTTTACGAAGGCCTGCATGGCGGTTATGTGGGTGACGATGTTGATGTGGCAAAGCACGTGGATTTATTGGTAGGCGTGGTGCCGATTATTAACTTAGAGTGGATACAAAAAATGCACCGCGACCAAAAGGTGCGTGGTTATTCGCCAGAAGCCGTGGTTGATACGGTTTTGCGGCGCATGCCAGATTATATACATCATATTTGCCCGCAATTTTCGCGTACCCATGTTAATTTTCAGCGCGTACCGACGGTAGATACGTCTAACCCGTTTATTGCCAAACACATTCCCAGCGCCGATGAAAGTATGGTGGTGATTCGTTTTGCAGAGCCGAAAGGCATTGATTTTGCCTATTTGCTTTCCATGTTGCACGGTTCGATGATGTCGCGACCTAACACGCTGGTGGTGCCAGGCGGCAAGATGGGCTTGGCCATGCAGTTGATTTTTACGCCAATGATTTTACGCTTGATGCAGTTACGAGATCGATAGCGTTTACCCATGGCTTTGGTGATGTATGACTTAGATGGCACCTTAATTGACACCGCCAGTGAGATTGCAATGGCGGTAAATGCAACTTTAGCGCAATTTGGCTATACCGCTGTTAGCGAGCTGCAAGTAAAAAATTGGATAGGTCATGGCACGGCGTGGTTGATGCAGCAAGCTTGGCCAGATAAGCGCGACGTTGAAACCGCAGAAACCTGGAAAAGTATTATGCAAGCATTTATGCAGCATTATAACCAAGCTGTTGGTAGTAAAAGTAGACCGTATCCAAACGTGATGGAAACGCTGATGCAACTAAAAAAACAAGGCATTAAGCAGGCGGTTGTCACCAATAAAGAAGAGCCATACACCAGCCGACTATTGGCGCAGCATAAGATGCAGGATTTTTTTGATGTAGTGATTTCTGGCAATTCGCTAGCGTTTAAAAAGCCAAGTGCGCAAGTGATTATATATTGTTTAGAGGTGCTAGCCGAAACTCGAAAAAATTGCTTATTTGTGGGGGACTCTGCGATTGATATTGCCACTGCAAAAAACGCCAATGTTACTTGCTGGGTGGTGCCTTATGGCTACAACGCGGGGCGTGATATTCGTGATGAAAACCCTGATAGGTTGATTGACTGCATAGCTGAGGTTTCTGATTTTTTTAAATGACTTATAAGTTTTAAACACGCTCACCAATACATATTCAATACATATTAAAAAGACACTTTTTAAAAGGTAAATTAAATGGCACTGGTTTCATTAAGACAATTGCTCGATCATGCTGCTGAATACCAATATGGCTTGCCCGCTTTTAACGTCAATAATATGGAGCAAATTCATGCCATCATGCAAGCCGCTAACGAGGTCGATAGCCCTGTGATTTTGCAAGCTTCGGCTGGCGCACGTGGTTATGCGGGTGAGCCGTTTTTGCGGCATTTAGTTGAAGCGGCCATTGAGCAATATCCGCATATTCCGCTGTGCATGCACCAAGATCATGGCGCTTCTGCTGCGGTTTGCCAAACGGCATTAAGAAGCGGGTTTTCCAGTGTGATGATGGATGGCTCACTTGAAGCGGATGCCAAAACGCCTACTACGTTTCAGTACAATGTGCAGGTGACGCGGCAAGTAGTAGAAGCTGCGCATGCCGTGGGCGTTTCTGTTGAAGGTGAACTGGGCGTGCTTGGCTCACTAGAAACGGGTCAAGCAGGGGAGGAAGATGGCGGCGGCGCAGAGGGTATTTTAAGTGAATCACAATTGCTCACCGACCCAGACGAAGCCGCGGAATTTGTAAAAGCAACACAAGTGGATGCGCTGGCGATTGCCATTGGCACCAGCCATGGCGCTTACAAATTTAGCCGCCCACCCACTGGCGATATCCTTTCTGTCGATAGAATCAGAGCCATTAATGCGCGCATTCCTAATACGCATTTAGTCATGCACGGCTCATCCAGTGTAGAGCAAGAATGGCTGCAAATGATTCGTGAATACGGCGGCCAAATTAAAGAGACTTACGGCGTACCTGTTTCTGAAATTGTAGAGGGCATTAAAAATGGCGTGCGCAAAATCAATATTGACACCGATATTCGCTTAGCCATGACCGCCGCAATCCGCAAAGAAATGGCACATCACCCAGCAGAATTTGACCCACGCGCCTTTTTAAAGGCCGCCACCATCGCCGCCAGAAGCGTATGTAAAAATCGCTTTGAGGCATTTGGCAGTGCAGGACAGGCTGCCAAAATTAAAGTGGTTTCTTTAGATGTGATGGCCGCGCGCTATGCCAAAGGCGAGTTTGTACCAGTCATCAGATAGCAATATTCAATATAAATTTAGGTGAATAATGAGACGCAAACTTGTCGTAGGCAACTGGAAAATGAATGGCCGAATTGCGCAAAATCAGGCCCTCATTCAAGCAGTGGTCGACGGCGTTATTGAATCGCGCAAGGCTGATTATGTGATTTGTGTACCTTATCCATATCTTGCTCAAGCACAATCACTATTAGTAGCCACAAACGTCACTTTGGGAGCGCAAAACGTGAGTGCTAATGAAAGTGTGGCGCTAACAGGCGCCGTCTCGGCCTATATGTTGGTCGATTACGGCTGTCGCTATGTCATTGTTGGCCACTCTGAACGCCGAATACAGTTTCATGAAACCGATGATACTGCTGCTACCCGCTTTAATGCAGCAGAAAAAGCGGGCTTAACGCCAATTTTTTGTATGGGTGAATCCAAAGAAGAGCGCGAGTTGGATTGGACCGAATACGTAGTTGGGCGGCAATTAGATTCGATTATTCGGCGCTTTGGCGTGCAAGTGCTATCAAAGGCTGTACTAGCCTACGAGCCTTTATGGGCGGTGGGTACAGACGTGCCGGCCACGCCAGAAGAGGCGCAAAAAGTGCATAAATTTATTCGTGATAGGGTAGCTAAGTGTGATCAAGAAGTCGCCAAAAAAGTACGCATTTTATATGGCGGCAGCTTAAGTTCATCCAATGCGGCGAGATTATTTTCTATGCCCGATATTGATGGCGGATTGGTTGGGCGTTGCTCGCTTGATGCAAAGGCATTTGTGGATATTTGCAAAGCGGCCAATCAGTAAACAAACAAAACTCATCTTTTTAAATACAACAATATGAAAATCGGTATTCCAACGGAAATAAAAGACGATGAGTGTCGGGTGGCGGCAACACCTGAAACTGTAAAAAAAATAATCGCACTCGGTTGCCAAGTGCTTGTGCAAAAAGGCGCTGGCGAACGCGCCAGTGTTACAGATGCAGCTTATCAAGCAGTAGGTGCAGAGATTGTTTCTGCAAAAGAAGTGTTTAATAAAGCCAATTTGATGCTTAAGGTGCGTGCGCCAGAAGCCAGCGAAATCAAAGCCATGCAAGCGGGCACTGTATTAATCGGCTTACTAGAACCTTTTAATCTGCCGCAACTGCAAGCAATAGCAGCGCAGGGCATTAGTGCCTTTGCATTAGAAGCGTTGCCTCGAAACTCCAGAGCGCAAAGCATGGATGTGCTGTCATCGCAAGCCAATGTGGCAGGCTACAAGGCGGTATTGCTTGCCAGCCATTTTTATCAGCGTTTTATGCCCATGCTCATGACTTCTGCTGGTACGGTAAAAGCGGCGCGGGTGTTGATTCTTGGGGCGGGCGTTGCAGGGTTACAAGCCATTGCGACCGCAAAAAGATTAGGCGCAGTGGTAGAGGCATCCGATGTGCGCCCAGCGGTAAAAGAGCAAATCGAATCCTTAGGCGCCAAGTTTTTGGATGTACCTTATGAAACTGAAGAGGAAAAAGAAATTGCAGCAGGCACAGGCGGTTACGCCCGCCCAATGCCCGCTTCTTGGATGCAACGTCAGTCGCAATTGGTTGCCCAGCGCGCTGCAGAGGCCGATATTGTGATTACTTCTGCGCTGATTCCTGGCCGAGAGCCGCCGATTTTGCTGCATGCGGAAACGGTAGAAAAAATGAAACCTGGCTCTGTGATTATTGATATGGCGGCTGGGTCTGGTAGCTTAATCTCTGGAAACACAGGTTGCGGTAATTGCCCGCTAACTGAGGCGAATCTAGTGGTGGTGAAGCATGGCGTTACCATTGTTGGCTACACCAATTTGCCCAGTTTGGTGGCGGCAGATGCCTCTGCTTTTTATTCCCGCAATATTTTAGAGTTTTTGAAGCTATTAATCACTGAAGGTAAGTTGCATATACCTGCCGATGACGAGTTAATAACGGCGAGTTTGATGTGCAAAGACGGCCAATTAATTAAAAAATAGGAAAACGCAGATGACTGACTTACTCACCATGCAAAATATTACCATTTTCGTGCTGGCCATTTTTGTGGGCTACCACGTGGTTTGGACAGTGACGCCAGCGCTGCACACGCCGCTGATGTCGGTCACTAATGCTATTTCGGGCATTGTGATTGTGGGCGCCATGCTACAAACCGTAAATATAGATGGTCAATTTTTAAATTTAACCAGTATTTTGGGTGCAATCGCGGTGTTTTTAACCTCTATTAATATTTTTGGCGGCTTTATGGTCACCCGCCGCATGTTAGAAATGTTTAAAAAAAAAGAAAAAGCGACTACTCAGCTTGAGGGTAAGCATTAATGGACACACTTTCAAATGACCATTAACGCAAATTTCATCTCGGCCGCTTATTTAAGCTCTGCGGTATTGTTTATTTTTTCGCTAAAAGGGCTGGCTTCGCCCACCAGCGCGCGTTTGGGCAACACGCTGGGCATGGTCGGCATGGCAATTGCAGTGGCAACCACTTTTTTAATTGGTCATCATCTTATATTTTCATTGATTGGCGCCGCTATTATGTTGGGCGCAATTGTGGGCGCTTTGGCGGCAAAACGTGTGCAGATGACCAAAATGCCAGAACTGGTTGCGCTGATGCACTCATTTGTGGGTTTATCTGCAATGTTAATCGCCATCGCTGCCATATTTAATACAGCAGAAACGCATACAGCGGTTCAGCGCATTGAGTTATTTATTGGCGCGTTTATTGGTGCAATCACTTTTACCGCCTCTGTGGTTGCTTTTGGCAAGCTCTCTGGAAAATTTGGCGCAAAACCAGTTAACTTTAAAGGCCAACACGCACTTAATTTGCTGCTTGCGCTGTTGATGCTGGGCTTTGGCATTTTGTTTTACCTGCAAGGTAATCAAACTGCATTTTTAGCCATGTGCGGCTTGGCGCTGATATTGGGCGTAACGCTGATTATCCCCATTGGCGGCGCCGATATGCCAGTGGTGGTTTCCATGCTCAATAGTTACTCGGGCTGGGCGGCGGCGGGCATTGGCTTTACCTTAAACAACCCGGTGCTTATCATCGCTGGCGCCTGCGTCGGCTCATCTGGCGCAATTTTGTCTTATATTATGTGCAAAGCCATGAATCGTTCCATTGTTGCGGTGATGCTGGGTGGATTTGGCGCAGAGGCGAGTGTGGACGCAGCGGCTGGCGAACAAAAAGCAGTGAAATCTGGCTCTGCCGATGATGTGGCGTTTTTAATGAGTAATGCAGATACAGTGATTATTGTGCCAGGTTATGGCCTAGCCGTTTCGCGCGCGCAGCATGCTTTGCAAGAGCTCACTACTAAATTAATCGCCAAAGGTGTCAATGTAAAATACGCCATTCACCCAGTGGCGGGGCGCATGCCAGGCCATATGAACGTGCTGCTGGCAGAGGCAGATGTGCCGTATGAGCAAGTGGTAGAGATGGAAGATGTGAACAATCAATTTGGCCAGACCGACGTTGTGTTTGTGATTGGTGCCAATGATGTGGTGAACCCCGCCGCCAAAAAGCCTGGTAGCGCCATTTATGGCATGCCAATTTTAGAGGCCTACAAAGCCAAAACTATTATTGTCAATAAACGCAGCATGGCTGCAGGTTATGCTGGGCTTGATAATGAACTGTTTTATTTAGACAAAACGATGATGGTGTTTGGTGATGCCAAGCATGTGGTGGAAAGTATCGTGAAAGCGATTGGCTAACTAAAAAGATGTCTTGCGATTGCAAAAAAGAGAATTCGATCTTTGTTTTTATTCTCAAGTAAATCAACAGGTTAATATGATTGGTGTAAGAGATGCTACATTGCAATAACTTTTATATAAGTTGCGTATAAGCTCAATAATAAAGTCGTTGTTGAAATGGTGGAATTTCAAGCCGTGTAATATGTTTTTTAATGCGTATTTTTACTGATAAAGTAATATTAAATTTAAAGAGTGAGATAAGTATATGCAAGCGGTATATGACGAGGCTATGACTGCCTACACAGACGGTAATTATTCCCAAGCATTAGCACAGTTTTTACACCTTGCTGAGCATGGCAGCCCAGACGCGCAATATAACCTTGGCATTATGTATGATCATGGGCAAGGCGTAGCGCAAGATTACCAGCAAGCCGCCGCTTGATATCAAAAAGCAGCAGCGCGAGCTGTTAATCGGTACAGGTTCTAACTGAATGTCGTGTGCGCATAAGCAGAAACAAGGCACAGGCTAATTAATAACTTTGTAAGCAATAGTCAGGTCTGATAGCTTAATGAAAATGCTTGTGCTCATGCTGCGTACCCAGTGCGTGCGTATGCGCATGGCTGTGCGCATCGGCGGTGTGCATGCTGCCATAGCGCTCATCAATGCGTTTAAATTTCCATATGGCGGCAGATATTGCCCATACCAACAAAAATAGCCCAACTATTGCGTAGCCTAATACACCAAAACTCAAGTCGGCAATCGCGTTGAATAATGGGCTTTTAAGCCCCATCACTTCAATGCCTACTTGCATCAGTTCTATGGTGCCAATCACCAGTGCAACGGCTATCGATAAGCTAGTGGTGGTGAGGTTGTAGAAGATTTTACGTAGCGGATTTACAAACGCCCAGTGGTAGGCTTTTACCATTAGTATGCCGTCGGTGGTGTCCATCAGTGACATGCCTGCAGCAAATAAAATGGGCAATGCCAATATGGCGCTAATAGGCATATTGCCACTGGCGGCGCCTGCCGTCATGGCCAGCAGGCCGATTTCAGAGGCGGTATCAAATCCTAAGCCAAATAACAAACCCAGTGGGTACATTTGCCAAGAGTGATTGATGACCTTTTGCAGACGGCCGCCAAATAAGCGGTTGATTAAGCCGCGTTGTGCAAGTAATTCATCCAAATGTGCATGACTGTGCTGGCCGGTTTTTGCTTTTTTCCAAATTTTAAGGATATCCAGCAACAGCATTAGGTTAAGGATGCCAATCAACCATAAAAAAATACCCGATACACTTGCACCAATGATGCCGCCGTAATGTTGCAGCTCAGGCAAGCTTTGTTTGACTTGCGTAGCGGCAAGTGCAATGGCAATGGCCAGCAAAAGTACAATGGTGGAATGACCGAGTGAGAAGAAAAACCCTACCCCTAGCGGCGTTTGGCCTTTTTGCATTAAGTAGCGCACGGTGTCATCAACGGCAGCAATGTGGTCTGCATCAAAGGCGTGCCGCAAGCCAAACATATAGGCGGCAAAACCTAGGCCAAGCAAAGCAGGGTAAGGCTTGGCGTAATAAAACAGCAAGCCACAACCTACTAAGTGCAACAAGGCAATAAATCCATAAAAACCAGCTAAACGCCGCCACTCAGCCGCACTAAATTTAACCGGCAAGGCTTGGCGATTTTGCGTTGCAGCAAGGCCAGTATTGCCACCAAAAAGGCCAGTGTTGGTTTTACCAGCGCTTATTTTAGAAGTTTGCGGCGAATATTTCATCATTAAGTCAGTGTAAAAGGCGTCAAATTAAACTGTTTTGGCAGTAGCAGGCTCTGCGCCTTTAAGTTCAGCTTGCAGCCAGCCGTACCAAGCCTCTAAGCCCTCACCTGTGTACGATGACACGGGAAATATTTTAAGTTTTGGATTGATGCTTTTTGCATTGCTAATGGCTAAATCTAGGTTAAAACGCAGGTGCGGCATTAAGTCAATTTTACTCAGCAACATCACATCGGCCACGCCAAACATGTGTGGATATTTAAGTGGCTTTTCTTCACCTTCAGTGACTGAAAAAATCACCACTTTGGCGCGTTCGCCTAAATCAAATAGGGCAGGGCAGACCAAATTGCCCACGTTTTCTATCAGCAAAAGCGAATTCGTATCTGGCTTGAGCAAAGTCATGGCGCGTTCTAGCATGTCCGCTTCTAGGTGACAGCCAGTGCCGACGTTGACTTGTACCGCGCGCGCGCCAGCAGCACGAATGCGATCGGCATCGTTAGCCGTTTCTTGGTCGCCTTCAATCACGGTAATAGGCGTGGTGCTAAGTAAATCGGTAATGGTGCGCTCAAGCAGGGTGGTTTTGCCAGCGCCCGGGCTGCTCATTAAATTAAGTGCTAATATGCCGCGCTGTGCCAGCCAATGGCGATTTTTGTCTGCCAGCAGCTGATTTTTACCCAAAATATGTTTTTCCAGCTGCATGGTTTCTGTATCGCGACCAGGCACGCGCAAGGTATCTGCTGGTGTTGTATTGTGCTGGTGGTCATGGCTGTGTGAATGCGTGCCAACGGCACGAAAACGTACGCCACTGTTGTTTACTGGCGCAGTGCTTGCTGGCGCAGAGCTTAATTGTTTACCTGTATTATTTGTGGAGTGCAAAGATAATTTTGCGCCCAGATTGGTGCCACAGCCGCAGGTTACGCACATGATGTTTTCTCCAAATTTGTATCTATTTCAATTTCTTTAATTAACAATTCTTCACCCGCAATAATTTTAAGCACGCCGCCGCAAGCCGCGCATTTGCCTAGCCGCGCCACTAGCGCCACTTGTAAGCCGCAACTTTCACAATCGGCAAGCCCTGCAATTTCATCAATTTCTAGCGTTGCGCCTTCGGCTAGGGTGCCTTTTGCGCATAAGTCATAACAAAAACGCACCGCCTCAGGCATCATTCCAGAAAGTTTGCCAATGTGTAAACGCACGCGCAATAATGGCCTGCCAGCGGCGTGTTCATTGACAATAGCGACAATGCTGCGGGTGATAGATAGCTCATGCATTAGCAGGTTCTCATTAACAAGTTCTCATTAACAAACGCGCATTAACATATTCGCGGCAGTTGTTCGCCCACCAGCATATCCACTACGCGCTGGCCGCCAAAAGCGGTGGATAGCACCACTCTGCCTGCTGGTTCGGCGGTAATTTCGCCAATAATCGCCGCTTCACGCCCCGCGGGGTGGGCGCGCATGGCGTTAATCACTGCTTGTGCGTGGCTGGCTGGCACCACCGCCACCAATTTACCTTCGTTGGCCAAATACATCGGATCTAAACCCAAAATTTCGCAAGCGCCGCGCACTACTTCGTTCACAGGAATCGTCGCCTCTTGCAGGCGGATGCCGACATTTGAGCTAGTTGCAAATTCATTCAGCACGGTGGCAAGCCCGCCGCGCGTGGCATCGCGCATGCAGTGAATATCTTGGCAGGCACTTAACATGGTGGCGACCAAGCTGTTCAATGGCTGGCAATCGCTAAACACTTCGGCATCTAAGGCCAGCTCATTGCGTGCCAGCAAAATGGCCACGCCGTGGTCGCCCAAGCAGCCATTAACAATCACTTTATCGCCCACTTGCGCACGGCTGGCGCTAATATTGACGCCTGCTGCAATCACACCTACGCCAGCGGTGTTGATGAAAATTTGGTCAGCCGCGCCGCGTTCTACCACTTTGGTATCGCCTGTAACGACCAATACGCCTGCTTCGCGCGCGGTGTGTGCAATGCGCTCAACAATGGAAGTCAATTTTGCAATTTCCATGCCTTCTTCAATAATCAAGCCGCAACTTAAATACAGCGGCTTAGCGCCAGATACCGCTAAATCGTTCACTGTGCCGCACACTGCCAACTTGCCAATATCGCCGCCTGGGAAATCAATCGGTGTCACCACGTAAGAATCGGTGGTAAACGCCAAGCGGTCGCCATGCGTCAGCAGCTCGGCTAGTGGCACGCTGGCTTGGTCTTCCAGCGCGTTTAACATTGGATTATTAAATGCAGGAATAATAATGCCTTCTATGAGCTTGCGCATGGCGCTGCCACCACCGCCGTGCGCCATCGTCACCACGCCTGTGGGTGCACTTTTTGGTTGAGGATTTTCTATTTTCATGCGGCTACTTCTGACACGGTTTCAACGGTTGCGGGCTTAAAGTCAACTGGCTTTATATCAATGCGCCCAAAACGATAATAGGCGGCGCAGGCGCCCTCAGATGACACCATCAGCGCGCCAATAGGGCGTTCTGGCGTACACGAGGTGCCAAATATTTTGCATTGATTCGGTTTAATGACGCCTTTCAACACCTCGCCACATTGGCAAGATTTAGGATCAGCAATCGATAAACCGGGTACTTCAAATTTTTGTTCTGCATCAAAATCGGCAAAAGCTGCGCGCATTTTAATGCCAGAATGGTCGATAGAACCTAGCCCGCGCCACTCAAAAAACTCACGCAATTCAAATACTTCTGAAACAGCGCTAAGCGCTTCTGCATTGCCATCTTCTGGCACGATGCGTTTATATTGATTCTCTACTTCGCAGCGTCCTTCGCTTAATTGCTTAAGCAACATCCAAATCGATTGCAAAATATCTAGCGGCTCAAAACCTGCCACCACAATCGGCCGCTGATAGCTTTTAGCAATAAAATCATAAGGCCGATTGCCAATCACCATGCTGACGTGGCCTGGGCCTAAAAAGCCGTCCAACGTGAGTTCAGGCGAATCTAAAATGGCTTTAACAGTAGGAATAATGGTGATGTGATTACAAAATAGGGAGAAGTTGCGGATGCCTTCGCGCTGGGCTTGCAACACGGTGAGCGCAGTGCTGGGCATGGTGGTTTCAAAACCAAGCGCAAAAAATATTACTTCACGCTCAGGGTTTTCACGCGCAATTTGCAGCGCATCTAGCGGCGAATACACCATGCGCACATCGGCGCCTTTGGCCTTGGCTTGTAATAAACTTCCTTGCGAGCCAGGTACGCGCATGGCATCGCCAAAGGTGGTAAAAATGACGTTAGACATATTGGCCAACGCTACGCAATCGTCTACACGCCCCATTGGCAACACGCAAACTGGGCAGCCAGGGCCGTGCACAAATTCGAGCGTATTTTCTGGCAACATGGCCTTTAAGCCGTAACGAAAAATAGTGTGCGTATGGCCGCCACATACTTCCATCACTTGCAAGGGACGACCACGCGCCTTAGAAAGCGGTTCGGCTAGCTTTTTGATTTCAGCCACTAGGCTACGCGCCATTTCAGGGTCGCGGAATTCGTCTGCAAACTGCATATACAGCTCCTTATATTCAAGCTTTTTTGTTAAGGCTTTTTGGCGGCACTGCCTCTATCATCGGCCAACAGGGTGTGGGTTAAATCCCACAAAATATGGTAAAAAGCGACATGACTTTCTTGTACGCGGTGAATGCTGTCACTTGGCACAACCAAGCAATGGTCTAGCTTAGCGGTGCTTTGCATGCGGCCGCCATCGCCGCCCGTTAGGCCAATAGTGACAGCGCCAATCTCTTTTGCAGCACTAAAAGCCAGCAGTAAATTTTCTGAGTTTCCAGAGGTGGAAACGCCAATTAACACATCGCCCGCGCGTAATTGAGAGGTGACTTGGCGCACAAATACATGTTTAAAGCCCACATCGTTGCCTACCGCCGTTAGCATGGCCACGTCTTCGGTCAGATTGCGCGCAGGTAGCGCAGGCCTACCTGCCGTAACTGGGTGCTGAAACTCTACGGCAATATGGGCTGCATCGCAGCTAGAGCCGCCATTGCCCATGGTGTATAAGCGCCCACCGGCGCGGTAACATTGTGCAACGGCTTGCGCGGCGGCAATAATCGCTTGCGCATTTTCATCAAAAAAGCGTTGCTTAATGGCAATACTTTCAGCCGCTTTTTGACGAATAGACTCCAATAAGGCCGCTTGCATTTTATCGGCATCTTGACGCTTGCCCGATAGAAACGGGTAAAGCCCAGCAAGCGCATCGTCATTGGCATGGGTTGCCATGTTTAAGCCACTTTTTCCGATAAGCGAATGGCATCTAGCTCAGCCTGTACTTCACCTAATTCGGTCAGTAAATCCAGCGTCAGCTGCGCTTCTTTTTCATCAATACGGCTCATGGCAAAGCCCACATGTACCAACACCCAATCGCCCACGCAGCTGTCTACGCTATGCTGCTCGTTTACAATACAGGCAATATTCACTTGCCTACGCACGCCGCACACATCCACCATTGCTAACTTACTGGCAGCGTTGGTAATTTCTACAATCTTGCCTGGAATTCCTAAACACATTTGGTTTGCTCCCCCGGTAATTTATATCTGGTCATTTTTATTGGGCGATAAAGCGCGCGCCGCCGCAATCACCGCTTGCCCTAATGCCAAACCGCCATCGTTACAAGGCACTTGCTGATGCGTGAGTACGGTAAAACCTTTGGCTTGCAACTCGCTTAACACGCGCTCAAACAGCACGCGGTTTTGAAATACGCCACCACTTAAAGCCACCAGCGGCAGAGGCTCATCGTTTTTGCAAAGGCGGCTGGCGGCTTTATCCACCATTTTAACAATCACACTGGCAAGGCCACGGTGAAAGCGTGCAGACATCACGCCCACAGGCGTATTCAGTACCATGTCGCCCAATAAAGCTTGCCACATGGCAAGCGGCTCAATGTAAGGCAGTTTGCTCACAGGCAACAGCGGAATGGCAAAAGGGTAATCTAGCGTGGCATCTTCATTGGCTAGGCAATCCATATCAATGGCCGCTTCAAACTCCACCGCACCATGGCCTTCGTAATTAGCGTGGGTGCGTGCAATACCTGTGGCGGCGGCCACTGCGTCAAATAAGCGACCGCATGAGCTGGCCAGTGGCGCGTTTAAATTTTGTTTTAACATGCCATCTAATACCGCGCGCGGTTGCTGCGCTAAAAATGCAAACAAGTCTAGGTCTTGGTAGTTCATGGCGAATACAGGCCAGCCCATTTCGGCCATTAAATGCGCGTAGGTGTTGCGCCACGGCTCGCGTGCAGCCATGTCGCCGCCCAGCATGGCAACGGGTTTAAAGGTGCCTAAGCGCTCATAACCACAATAATCTGCCAGCAAAAACTCGCCGCCCCACAGCGTGCCATCATCGCCATAACCAATGCCATCCAGCGCCACGCCAATCACAGCGGGTGCATTCAGTGGCAAATTGTTGTCTGCCATACAAGCGGCGATATGCGCATGGTGATGCTGGCTTTGTTGCAGTGGAATATTGAGTAAGGCAGATTGCGCCTGTGCCAGCTTGCTGGCGCTGTATTCTGGGTGCAAATCGCACGCTAGTATTTGTGGTTTAAACGCAAAAAAATCACAAAAATCGGTGAGTGATTGCTCATAATCGGCGCGGGTAAGCGCTTCTTGTAAATCGCCAATGTGCGGTGAAAGCACCGCCGTGCCGTTACGCAATAGGCAAAATGTATTTTTAAGTTCGCTGCCGTAGGCCAATATATGCGGCGCATTTTCAAAACCTGGCGGTAGGCTGATTGGCGCAGGCGCATAGCCGCGCGCGCGCCGTAATACGCGCGTTTGCCCCGCCATTACACGCACCACAGAGTCATCAATACGCCGCTCAATCGGGCGATTATGCTCAACAAAATATTCTGCAATGCTGCTTAATCGCGCATGCGCATCTTCTGCACTAATGGCTTGTGGCTCATCGGATAGGTTGCCGCTGGTCATCACAATCGGGCGCGTCATGCGGCGCAACATCAGGTGGTGTAGGGGCGTATTGGGCAACATAAAACCCAAGGTGCGCATATTGGGCGCAACATTTTCTGAGATAGCTGGCTTAATGGCTGACTTTATATTGCCAGCGCTTAATGCTTGCAGCAACACCACAGGCGCGGCGGGGCTGCTCAGCAGCTCTTCTTCCAGCGTGCTGGTTTGCGCGTAGTTGCGCACTACATCAAGATCGCGCGCCATTAATGCAAACGGCTTGCTATAACGTTGTTTGCCTGCACGCAAGCGCGTGACAGCCTCAATATTAGTAGCATCGCAGGCGAGTTGATAGCCGCCTAAACCTTTAACCGCCACAATGTGACCGCGTTGCAACAAGCTACAAACGGCATCGCTATCGTCTAAAAAAGTGAGTGAATCAAGTGGAATTGCGCGCCCATCACTACGGCTTAGGCTTAATTGTGGGCCGCAAACATAGCAGGCAATGGGCTGTGCGTGAAAGCGCCTATCGGCTGGGTTGGCATATTCTGCGGCGCATGCCGTGCATAAGTTAAATGATGCCATGCTGGTGTTGCCGCGATCATAAGGCACTTTTTTGGTAATGCTCAAGCGCGGGCCACAATGCGTGCAGTTGGTAAATGCATAGCGAAAACGCCGTCCAAATGGGTCAAATATCTCAGCCACACAAGCCGCGCAGCTGGCAACATCTGGCGAAACATGGGTATTGGCTGCGCTAGAAACGCTGGAAACAATGGTGAAATCCGTAGGCGGTAGCCCGCTGAGTTTGGCATAAACAGCGATGGATTGAATGCGCGCTAAAATGGGCGCTTCTTCGCGAATGCGCGCAATAAATTCGCTTAAGGTGTCGCTATCTCCCCATGCTTCAATCAGTACACCTTCGCCGTCATTGGCTACTGTGCCGCTGAGTTTAAGTTCATGAGCAATGCGCCAAACACTAGGCCGAAAGCCCACGCCTTGCACCGTGCCGTATGCGCGTATGCGCTGGCCGATGATGGGCAAGGCCGCTACTTCAGTAGATTCAAGCGTCGCGTTCATGCTTTAACCTCATTATGCCAAGGCCAAATCAGCACGCGATTATTGCCCGCATCGGCAACAATAAGATGTTCACTGCCACTATATAAGCCAAACGGCCAGCAGACGCTATCGCGCACGGCAGCCAGCCAGCGGTTATCACCTTTGGCTTCCCAATTGGGTTGTGCGGCTAGCCGCTTTGCTTGTGCGCCATAACCGTGAATATCTTGGCTGTGCCAAGCCAGTAATCTTGAGCTGGCCGTATCCGCCACCACCAAGCAATCACCGCGAGTTGCCAGCGCATAGGGCATATTTAGTACAGCGGCAGTTGGCCAATAATCACTTTGGTTGTGATCAACATTATTGGCCGTTTGCTGGCCTAATAGGGCATCGCACGGCTGGCCGTTATAGGCGGGTGGGCTATCCCAAACCATGACGCGATTATTGCCAGCATCGGCGATGCATAAGCGCGCGCCCAACATGGCAATACCATGCGGCCAGCGCATGCTACCCGCGTTAGGTACGCCGCCAGTATTGTCGTCACGCGTGTCAAAATCCAGCTGCCCAATCACTAAATCTGCAGCTTGACCATGACTTGTTGGCATGCCGTGCCACATCAGCGCACGACGGTTGCCCGTATCCAGCACCCAAAAATTTTCGCCATCCCACAACACGCCAAATGGCCAAAATAAGCTACTGGCGTTGGGTTTGTCTGCGCCGCGATTGCTTAAGCCAGATTCAAAATCCGCTTGCCCTAGTACTAAATCAGCAGGCTGGTTGTGCCGAGTTGGTGGCGTGTGCCAAATTAGCACGCGGTGATTCCAGCCATCGGCCACAGCAATACCTGTGCCACAAGCGGCAATGCCGGTGGGCACATTGAGTGTGGCGGCATTGGGCGTGCCTTTTGCGTTGCGTCCTTCATGCGCAAAGTTGGGCTGACCAATCAGTATTTGTGCCGGCGTATTATCTGCGCTGGGCAAACTAGCCCAGCCAAGCAAGCGGTGGTGCCCAGTATCAGCAACCCACAAGCTGCCATCGGCCGCCACGCAAACGCCACGCGGGCCAAACAGGCTGGATGCGCTGGGCGCAAGCGAAATATCTTGCCCTTGAGGAACGTCTGTGGCGCCTAATATAATGGCTGCGCCTGCTTCCGCCAGCAGGGGTAAGGGCGCAGCAGTGATAAAGTTTCTTTTTTGGCTGGGTGAAAGCGAAACCTTGATAGGTGTGCTTACTGCAGTATTTGCTACTGCATTGATTGGTATATTTACTAAGGTCGCGTTAATCATTTAGCGGGCAATGCGCACTGAAACAACGTCGTTGACCACTTTAACGGCATGCATGGTCAGCTGCACCTCTGGCACAGTCAGGCATTCACCCGTTTCAAGCAAATAAATAAAATGATGGTAAGGGCAGCGCAAAGTGCCATCAATCAGTTCGCCATTATCTAAAGGCATGCCTAAATGCGCGCAGGCGTTATTCATGGCGCTAACTACTGCACCTTTGCGGTAAAAAAGTAACTCGTTTTGCTTGTGCGTGGTAGCAAATACACCGCCGTCAGGTAAATCTGCCAGTGTGCACACGGTTTCCCAGCCGTCATCTTTGGCTTTAGCAAACGGGCTGACAAAATGCACTACATGCGTGGTATCTCCTGTGGTATTGGCTTGTGCAGGCGGGCGGCTGACTTGGCGCACCGTTGTGATTTCTGGGCAATGCTTTTTAATCACGCCTTCTACGCCTTCGGTCAGAGTCTGGCCAGAAGCGGGGCAGCCATGGCAAGCGCCTACCAACCTAACATCCACCGTATCTGGCGCGTGTATTTCCACCAGCTCAACATCGCCGCCAT
>JAYWCF010000342.1:0-7941 GCA_043780715.1 Methylotenera sp.
TTATTTGGCCTTGCTGGCAGAATATCCGCAGGCCTTAAATTTAGTAATTAAGTTATGCGCTGCCAGCCCTTGGTTGGCGCAATATTTATCGGCGCATCCCATTTTGCTGGATGAACTATTAGATTCGCGTACGCTGTACGAAGAGCCAGATTTTGCCTTGCTAAAAGCGGAATTAATCGAAAAAATGCAACATTTGCAGGGCGACACCGAAGCGCAAATGGATACCATGCGTCACTTTAAGCACGCCACCATTTTAAAATTTGCCGCGCAAGATGTGGCGGGTGCATTGCCACTAGAAATCTTATCCGATTATTTAAGTAATTTGGCCGATGTGATTCTGCAAGTGAGCCTACAAACCATTTGGGATAGCCTAAAGTTTAAGCATATCGCTACACCCAAATTTGCTGTGATTGGTTATGGCAAGCTGGGCAGTAAAGAGCTTGGCTATATGTCGGATTTAGATATTATCTTTCTTTATGATGATAATGCCGTTGAGGCAAGTGAAATTTATGCCCGCTTTGCGCAACGCATTAACAACTGGTTTAACAGCTTAACCAACGCAGGCTTGTTGTACGAAACCGATTTGCAGTTGCGGCCAGATGGCAATAGTGGCTTGCTGGTGAGCAGTATTGCGGCGTTTAAAGAGTATCAACTGACTAAAGCATGGGTATGGGAACATCAAGCCCTAACCCGCGCCCGATTGATTGCAGGTGACGCTGATATTGGCAGCGCATTTGAGCAAATACGTGTTGAAGTGTTAAGCCAGCAGCGCGATATCGATGCGCTCAAAAAATCGGTAATCGAAATGCGCGAAAAAATGCGCGCCAGCCACAAGCCGCATGCAGGCCAATTTGATATTAAGCATGATGCTGGCGGCATTATTGATGTGGAATTTTTAGTGCAGTTTTTAGTGTTAAGTTATGCCTATAAATACCCAGAATTAACCGAAAATATCGGCAATATTGCGCTTTTAAAACTGCTGGCTTCACTAAATATTATAGAAGTGCAAGCTGCAGAAAACGTAGTGACTGCTTACAGAGAATACCGAAAGTTGCAACATGCGCTTAAGTTGCAAGGCGTGACGCATACTAGGGTTGATGCAAGTTTAGTTGCAGAACATATCGTTGCTGTAACAAGTTTATGCAAGCAGGTTTTTGCTTAATGTAGCCACTTCTAAATTTGTAATACTTGTACCAAACCTACCTTAACTTCGTCATACCAGCGCAGGCTAGTATCCAGTCAAGTAGGCATTGACGAACAGTTGTTATTTCATAAGAGGCTAGTATTCACAGGGTCTGGATTCCGTCCTGCGACGGAATGACGTAGAAGAGTGCGATTATCGTTTCCAAATTTTACCATAAGCCTCAAGCAGACGTTGATGCATCATACTGCCTTCCATATTGGCGCCCAATAAACCTAAACCAAAATATTGTTCTTCACGATTTAGTAATTTGTGTGCTTGTTGCAAAGTTTCTTCGCCGTACATTAATCTTAAACTTGTTTCAAATGCAGCCGTATCTTCTGAATCTGACAGCTCTTTGGTTTGCACGATATTGTCAATACAACGGTAAACGCGGGCGCGTTTTTCGGGTAACTCGCCAAATTGCGCAATCCAAGCACAGCCCTCTAACACTTCATCTGTATCACCTGCCGCAAGCGCGGCAAGGGTTTTTAATTCGCCAGCGCGTAAATCCACCCATGTGGTGTTTGGGTCTGCGCATAAGCCGATTAAGGTGGTCACTGGTAATTCATCTGCCAACTCTAAATCTAACAAGGTTTCTAATAAGTCAGCCGATTCTTCTTGGCTTAACTCAGGCAAGCGCAGTGTAAAAGGGCGCACCAGATTGCCGACTGTGTTGTTTTCCCATTGCAATTCTTCTACTGGGTAAATCTCACTCATGCCCGGTACAAAAATGCGGCAGGCATATACGCCTAAATGCGTAAAGTCGGCGATGTACATATCGTGGCCACTGTTGTGAATGGTATTCACGCACCAGTTGTAATCTTCTTCCGTCGTCTTGCCAAAATTCCAATCCACAAATTCGTAATCTGGCGTGCTGCGTAAAAAGTCCCAGCTAATCACGCCGCTAGAATCCACAAAGTGAATTTCTAAGTTTTGTGAATCGGCGATTTCTTCCATATCAAAACCGGGTGCCACAAAGCCTTTTAAGCTATCCATGGCGCGTCCTTGCAAAAGCTCTGTCAGCGCACGCTCTAGTGCCACTTCAAAGCGAGGATGCGCGCCAAAGCTGGCAAAGCAGCCTTGGTCTTCTGGGTGCAAAAGCGTCACGTTCATCACAGGATATTGGCCGCCAAGTGAGGCGTCTTTAACCAAAATGCCATAACCTGCATCGCGCAAGCCTTTAATGCCAGCGGCGATACGTGGGTAGCGATTTAATACGTTTTCAGGCACATCTGGCAGACAAATGCCTTCGCGAACGATTTTATATTTAATGTCGCGCTCAAAAATTTCTGCCAATGCTTGAGTACGCGCCTCCATAATGGTGTTGCCAGCGCTCATGCCGTTGCTTACATATAGATTGCCAATTAAATTCACAGGAAATAATACGCTTTTGCCATCACGCAAACGGGTGTAAGGAATGGCGCAGATACCACGTTCTTTATTGCCAGAATTCAAGTCAATTAAATTGCTGGCAGGGCAGGTGCCTTCTGGGTTATAAAACTTTTGCAGTTCCGGCGTTAATAATTCTTTTGGCCACTTTTCTCCCTTAATGGGAATCCATTGCTCATTCGGATAATGCACAAAATCTTGATTGGCGATTTTTTCGCCCAAGTAAAAATGCGTCCAAAAGTAATTTGTGCTTAAACGCTCAAAATATTCGCCCAATGCGCTTGCCCTAGCAGCTAGTTGCGATGCGCCTTTGCCGTTGGTGAATAAGCGCGGGCAATCTCTATCAATCACATGCACCGACCAAATGCCCTCTATCTCATTTAGCCAAGATTTCTCTTCGGTATGAATATTCAGCGCCAGTAATTTGCCTTGCAGCGTGGCGATTGAGGATTCTAAAGAGGCGTCTTTACTTGGGATAAACGTTTCGTTTTCCCCAATTTGAGTAGCAATAAAGGTTTCGGTGTTTGTCATAATAGATAAGTGACTAAATAATTAAGGCTAGCAGAATATCATGTGCGCGGCTTAACGCACATGCTTAGTTTTACGTTAAAATTCAAGCTAATCAAAATCGAAAGTATGCAATGAAGAAAATAGACAAAACACCGCTTTGGGTATCGCTGGTTTACGCCAATGTGCACACACGCAAAATGGCATTAATCATGGTTATATTTTGTGTGGTGTTTACTTTTTATTGCGTGCCTTGGGTGCAATTTTCAAAAAGCAGCGTGGTGACTAAATTGTTTTTAATTGAAGATTGGAGCTGGTTTGTCATGATGATTCCCATGACGATTTGGTATTGGATTAGCTTAAAATGGGTTGATAAAAACGCTGGCTGGGAATCTTAACTTACATGCCCCAGCGCAAAGCTGCGGTTTGCACTGGGCTATCCCAATGTTGTTTGATTTCATCATCTAGCAAGCAAAGTGTAATAGAAGCGCCTGTCATATCCAGCGCGGTCACGTAATTGCCCACCAAGCTGCGGCTGATTTTAACGCCATGCTGGCTAAACAATTTGGCGGCCGTGTTGTAAATTACATATAACTCCACCAGCGGTGTTGCGCCGAAACCGTTAATTAATAGTAAGGCTTCATTATTAACGCTTAAATTTCTGGCTGTAAAATCGGCCAAAATCGCATCCACGCAATCACTTACAATGGCATCGGCTTGGCGCATGGCTTCGCGCCTGCGCCCTGGCTCACCATGTATGCCCACGCCCATTTCAATTTCAGATTCGCTAATATCAAAAGTAGGGCGACCAGCGGCGGGCACTGTGCAGCTGGTTAATGCCACGCCAATACTGGCAGTGTGTTCATTCACTTTATCACCTAGTGCCTTGCAAGCTTGCAAATCGTCCCCGGTTTCGGCCATGCTACCAACACATTTTTCTACAATCATAGTGCCAGCTACACCGCGGCGGCCAGTGGTGTAAGTGCTATTAATCACTGCGCAGTCGTCACTAGTTAAAACGGTGGCGTTTTCAAATGCCAACATTTCTGCCGCCATTTCAAAATTCATCACATCGCCTGCATAATTTTTAACAATAAATAAAACACCTTTATCGGCATGCACCGCTTCTGCCGCTGCCAGCATTTGGTCGGGCGTGGGTGATGTAAATACATGACCAGGGCAGGCGGCATCTAACATGCCAAAACCAATATAACCCGCATGCAATGGCTCATGCCCAGAGCCGCCGCCTGAAATAATCGCCACTTTATTTTTTGCTTTGTTTTTGCGCGTCAAAAAATTAGGCTCTAAATGCAGCGATACTAAATCGGCATGCGCGCCTGCAAAGCCAGATAAGCTTTCTACTAAAAGATTATCGACATGGTTGATAAATTTTTTCATTTGGTTGGCTTTCTACAATGTATCTATTTATTCCGTCATTCCCGCGCAGGCGGGAATCCAGTTCAATTGAGATGATCGCCTAGATTCCCGCCTGCGCGGGAATGACGGTTAAGGTAGATTTGCAATTTTAAAATAGGATTCATTCTTTAATGTTTTGTTTTCATAAACAAATCGCACACCGCATGCACCATCACTTGGCAACTTTTGGCGCCTGCGTCCAAATGCCCAATCGCGCGTTCACCCAAGCCAGCAGCGCGGCCTTTGGTGGCAATTAAATCGCGGGTTGATTCTAATCCCGTATCTGCCGCAAGCTTTAAAGATAAACAAATTTCTGCCAAATTTTTGCCTTCAAGCGCGCTTAAAGTGAAAGTGGTTGATACAGGAATCAGCACGTCTAACATGGTTTTTTCGCCCAAATTGGCCTTGCCGCGTTGCATAATAGCTTGCACACCAGCAGCAAATGCGGCTGCAATTTCTAAGTGATTATTGCCGCCATTTACTTTAACAACTTTAGCCATATTCATAAAAAAGCTGGCAAACAATGGCCCAGAAGCACCGCCGATTGTGCTTAACAGCTTCATGCCAATCTTGTTAAGCGCTTCATCCGCAGGCAAGGGCAACAATTCGTTATACATGCCGGCAATTATTTCGCTGCCACGCTTCATGTTAATGTAATGGTCGCCATCGCCAATTGCGCGATCTAGCGATTCTATTTCAGATTCGTTAGCGACAATGGCAGCATGAATGGCAAGGCTTGCGGATAATAGATTAGATGTTTTCATTTAAATAGTTTAAAACGAAATGGCGGATTTTTAAAACCTATTTTGCTTGTAAGCTTTCACAAAAATAGCAGACTAATGTAACTTAATCATTCTTATTAAGTCAGATTTTTAAGAGTTAATTTTTTTGGAGCCACTATGAAACAGCTACTAAACATGTTTTTATTTGTTGCATTAAGCTTGGTTGGAATCGCTTATGCAGAAGATGCGCCAAAACAAACAGCAGCTAAAGAAATATCGGTCCAACAAGTACAACTATTGATTGATAGCAAAGTAAAAAACGTGGCGATTTTAGATGCTAATAATGAAGATGCGCGCAAAGATGCTGGCGTTGTAAAAGGCGCGATATTACTCACCTCATACAACAAATACGCCTTAACCGAACTACCAAAAGATAAAAATACCACCTTGGTTTTTTATTGCTACAACAGTTATTGCCAAGCATCCAGTTTAGCCGCACAACGCGCAGTTGGCGCAGGCTACAAAGATGCGCGTGTAATGAAAGCCGGTATTGTGGGTTGGAACGCCGCTAAGTTATAGTGTTTTAGATATGTTGTAGTTGAACTCTTGCGGTGCGTTGGACATGCTTTCTCCTAATTAGCCTAACGTTTGAATTAAGGGGCTGGCTTTAGCCAGTCCCGCTTGAATGATGGGTTAGAGCGCATTATTGCTAACCTCAAGCAATGGATGGCTCTGGGGTGCAACACGATTTAAATTTGATTGAAACTCAGCAGTTATTGCTATTGATGTAGGAATAAATAACGAGCCACAATTTTTTGCTGATTGAACAGCCAAACCTTTGATGCCAGAGAATGCTGTGATTGGTTTAAGGGTAATTGGGTCGCCCCATTCGATTGTAGCTTTACCACCTCTAGGGTTTAAACCTTCAATGCCCTTAGATGATAGATAGACCCACTTATATTGCTTGGTGTAAAAGTATAGGCCACCAATAAGTACAATTAGCAAAATAGCCGTTTTAAACATAACGGCAACTGTGCTTAGACCGAGCAACGGTGCAATTACTAACCCAACAGCAAACATAGGCAGGCGACTTAAATATGCTTGGTTTAATGCTTTTTGGGGAAGGATGTATCCAGTTGAATCAATCATTTTGTGCTCTAACGTGAAGTAGACTCCAAATAAGAACTTAATCTTTTATTTGGGCAGGTTGTTATTTTTGTTAAAAAGCGCATAATCTTTATTAAATCAATTGTTAAAAAAATATTAGCACACCTATTTTTACTGTATAAGAAAAATAATATGCAAAATACATCTAATCAAACGCAAGCACCAAAACTGCTAGATCAAGTGATGGCCAAAATGCGGGTTAAGCACTATAGCTTGCGCACTGAAAAAACTTATATAGATTGGATTAAACGATATATTTGGCATTTTGACAAGCGTCACCCCAAAGACATGGGTGCGGCGGAGGTTGAGGCGTTTTTAACGCATTTGGCAGTGCAGCGCAACGTTTCTGCCAGCACACAAAACCAAGCCAAAAGCGCATTGTTGTATTTATATAAAGAGGTGTTGGGTGTTGAGTTGCCTTGGCTGGATAAGGTGACACAAGCCAAGCTGCCGCAGCGCATGCCAGTGGTGTTAACGCAGGCCGAGGTGCAAGCCGTGTTAAGCCGTATGGATGGCACAATGTGGCTAATTGCCAGCCTGCTTTACGGTAGCGGCATGCGCATTATGGAGGTGCTGCGCTTGCGGGTGAAAGATGTGGATTTTGAGCGGCGCGAGATTTTGGTGCGCGAAGGCAAAGGCTTTAAAGACCGCGTGACTATGCTGCCCATTAGTTTGGTGGAGCCGCTAAAAAGCCATTTAAGTAAAGTGCAGGCACTGCATAAAGAGGATTTAAACGCAGGCCATGGCGAGGCATTTATGCCAATGGCTTTGGATAGAAAATATCCTAGCGCAGGGCGCGATTGGAGTTGGCAATACTGTTTTCCGTCGGTTAAGTTGTCGGTTGACCCGCGCAGTAAAGTGATTCGCCGTCATCATGCCGATGAAAAAACGGTGCAACGGGCGGTGAAAAAGGCGGTTAAATTGGCGGGTATTGTTAAGCTAGCCACACCGCATACTTTGCGTCACAGCTTTGCCACGCATTTGCTGGCAGGCGGCTACGATATTCGCACTGTGCAAGAGCTACTAGGCCATGCTGATATTAGCACCACCATGATTTACACGCATGTGCTGAATAAAGGCGGTAAAGGCGGTAAAGGCGTGAGTAGCCCGTTGGATACTCTTTAAATAGAGGTGCTTTTGTGTTGTCATTCCGCACTAGATGCGGAATCTTGAGATGCTGAATCAAGTTCAGCATGACAGTTAAAAATATTAAGTATATTATAACTATTGTTATAACTTTTAACGCTTAAAAGGGTTAGTATGCACACACTTAAAATCACTAAAATTGGCAATTCAGATGGCGTTATTTTACCTAAAGAAGTGCTGGCACGCTTAAAGCTGGTAACAGGTGACAAGGTGTTTTTAACGGATGCACCTGGCGGCGCAACCCTTACACCGCATGACCCAGCTTTTGAGATACAAATGAAATTAGCACGTGAAGTTATGGCAGAGCGTCGTGCAGTATTGCGTGAATTAGCTAAATAATGGAGTGGCTTTGGTTGAGTGCAGATATTTTGCGTGCAGTGCATGATGAGCAACTCACTGAGCATGGCGGTA
>JAYWCF010000343.1:0-2838 GCA_043780715.1 Methylotenera sp.
TACTGGTTTTTTTAGTGACTTTATACTATGAAAAATTTGGCATCAATAAACTTAGCATCAATATTTTGCAGAATACAAACAATCTCGATTCTGCCAATACAAGCTATAAAGATCCGTTAACGCATTTGCCAAACAGGCGCGCGTTTCAGCGTGAGCTAGAAACCGCGATTAAACGCAGTGCGCGCACAGGCAGTACCGTTGCGCTGGCTTATATCGATTTAGATCACTTTAAGCCGATTAATGATACTTATGGTCATCATGTAGGTGATGCGGTACTGCTGTTTGTAGCGCAGCGCTTAAATTCAGCCGTTCGCGTTTGCGATTCTGTGGCGCGAATTGGTGGCGATGAGTTTGTGGCGTTAATTGAAGAAATTAAATCCGATGAAGATATTATTCCCATCGTAGAGCGTATTGTTAAATCGATTAAAGAGCCATTTCTAGTGGGTGGCCAACAAATTGACATTTCCTGCTCAGTTGGTATTGCGGTTTACCCGCGCAATGGCGATATTGAAAAACTGATGATTTGTGCCGATGCCGCCATGTACAAAGCTAAAGAAAACGGTAAAAACCAATTTAAATTCTTTGATTCTGAAATTGAATCCGCGTCTGATCAAATGTTAGAAATGCAGCGCGATTTACAATCGGCCATTAAAAACAATCAATTTAGCTTGGTGTTTCAGCCCAAGGTTAATTGCAAAAATCAATCGCCAATGGGCGCTGAAGCGCTTATTCGCTGGAATCATCCGACTAAAGGTGTCATTTTGCCGATTACATTTATTCCTGCCGCCGAACGCTTTGGCCTGATTAATCAAATTAACGATTGGGTGGTTGAAGAAGGCTGCCGCGCGATTAGCCGCGCTAGAGATAACGGAATTGATTTAAAAGTATCAATTAATTTAGCGCGCCAACAATTTAGAAATCCACATTTGGTGGATGAAATATTGCAGTTACGCAAACGCTACAAAATTCCTAATGCCAACTTAATGTTTGAGATTAAAGAAACCACCGCCATTAAAAATGAAAACCAATTTAAACAGCTATTGCGTCAATTTAAAGCGGCTGAAATTAAAGTGGCACTAGATGATTTTGGCTCTCAGCAATTTAGTTTAAGCTATTTACAACACTTAAATATTGATGAAATTAAGCTGGATAAAGTGTTTATTGGGCAAATAAACGAAAACAAAGCATCGCGCGCATTGGTTGATGCGGTTATTCGCTTAGCGCACGCCTTAGATTTAAATGTGGTGGCCGAAGGTGTAGAAACCGAAGCGCAACGCGAAGCATTGGCGGACTTAGGTTGCGATCAAATGCAGGGTTATTTGTTCTCAAAACCGTTATCAGAAGATAAATTATTAAAGCTATTTAAACAGCTTAATGTGAACTCTGATTCCACAGGTCATTTTTTGGTGTCGGATTATCAATCAGAAGCGGCATAATCACGACAGCAGTCGCTGGTAGGTGTTAAAATAAGGCCTTATTCAATTAAGCCTTAAACAGCAAAACCCAATGAAACTGTTCGGCATTCCAAACTGCAATACCGTTAAAAAAGCCCGCGATTGGCTGGCTGAGCGCCATATTGCGGTTGAGTTTCATGATTTTAAAAAACAAGGCATTGAAGCAACGGAATTATCAAATTGGCTTAGCCAAATTCCACATGAAAAACTCATTAACCGCGCTGGCCTTACTTGGCGCGGCTTAGATGAAGACACCAAAAATAGCATCACAAACGATGTCGCCGCGATTGCATTGATGCAAGCCAAAACCTCTGTGATTAAACGCCCTGTGCTGGTTAAAGACGGCGCCGTTTTATGCGTAGGTTTTGACGAAACACGTTATGCCGATATTTTTAAACCTTAATGCAGGTATTAAGCTATGACCAGTCTGAACATAAACAATCCATCGCCCACCCTTGAACTGGCTATCGATTTACTAAAACGCCGCTCAAATACGCCTGAAGATGCTGGCTGCCAAGAGGCCATGATTGCGCGTTTAGAGCCGCTAGGTTTTAAAATTGAGCGCATGCGCTTTGGTGATGTAGACAATTTTTATGCACGTCGCGGCACGGCATCGCCATTATTGGTTTTTGCAGGCCATACCGATGTAGTACCCACTGGCCCGCTGGATAAATGGCACACAGCGCCGTTTGAGCCGACCATTGTAGATGGCATGCTATACGCGCGCGGCGCGGCCGATATGAAAACATCCCTTGCGGCATTTGTGACCAGCATTGAAGAGTTCGTTGCACAAAACCCAAACCATTCCGGCTCAATCGGCTTGTTAATTACCTCAGATGAAGAAGGTATTGCCGTAAACGGCACAGTAAAAGTGGTAGAAGTGTTAAAAAACCGTGGTGAATTAATCGATTATTGCATCGTTGGCGAACCCACCAGCAATAAAGTCGTTGGCGATATGATTAAAAACGGCAGGCGCGGTTCACTCTCTGGCAAGCTGACGGTTAAAGGCTTGCAAGGCCATATTGCGTATCCACACTTGGTAAAAAACCCTATTCACATGGTCGCCCCTGCAATTAAAGACATGGTGGAAACGGTGTGGGATAAGGGCAACGAATACTTTCCTCCCACCTCTTGGCAAATCAGCAATATGAACGGCGGCACAGGGGCCACCAATGTGGTGCCAGGTGAAGTGGAAATTTTATTTAATTTTAGATTTTGCCCAGAGTTAAGCGGTGCGGATGGTGTTAAAAACGGTAGCACTGAAGCCAATTTAAAACAGCGTGTGCACACCATTTTAGACGGCCACACATTGGATTACGATTTAGAGTGGGAATATAGCCCACCTTACATCACACCGCGCGGCAACTTGGTTGAGGCGATTTCA
>JAYWCF010000344.1:0-7908 GCA_043780715.1 Methylotenera sp.
TACGTAATCGTTTACTAAAAATAGTGCTTGGTTTTGTGTTGATATTTATCGGTCTATTTCCATTTGCTAATAAAATCTACGCACTATTAGCCGCGCCTATGTTGGCTAAATTGCCTGCCGGCGGACAAATGATTGCTACTGCCGTGACTACGCCTTTTTTTGTGCCGATGAAAGTGGCCATGATGGCAGCATTTATTATTTCTTTGCCGCATACGCTGTATC
Source organism: Methylotenera sp. (assembly GCA_043780715.1). Lineage (GTDB taxonomy): Bacteria > Pseudomonadota > Gammaproteobacteria > Burkholderiales > Methylophilaceae > Methylotenera_A. The sequence continues at coordinate 223 of JAYWCF010000344.1, forward strand.
AAATATGGGCGTTTGTAGCGCCTGGCTTGTATAACCATGAGAAAAAACTAATGGTGCCAGTGATTGCCGCCAGTACTTTGCTGTTCATCATCGGCATGGCATTTGCCTATTTTGCGGTGTTTCCCACTGTCTTTGGATTTATCGTTAACAGCGCGCCAATTGGTGTGGCGGTAATGACGGATATTAGCGAATATTTAGATTTTGTAATGACCTTGTTTATGGCATTTGGCTTGGCGTTTGAAGTGCCAATTGCTGTTGTGCTTGTTGCGCGCTTTGGCTGGGTGAATGTTGCGCAACTAAAAGAAGCGCGCAGTTATGTAATTGTAGGGGCTTTTATCTTGGGTGCAATTTTCACGCCGCCCGATATTATTTCGCAATTCATGTTGGCAGTGCCGTTATGGTTGCTGTATGAAATAGGCATTTTAGTGGCCCATTACACTACACCTAGAAATCCTGCTACTACCAATTCTATTAAAACATAAGGAATCTAGTCACTATTTTTTGACGAGGGCTGGTTTGGGGCGTTTGCCAATCAATACGTTTACTTTCATTTCTTGGCCTTGTCGTACAATCGTTAGCACCGCTTTATCGTTTGGTTTTAACACCGAAATAATATTGAGCATGCTGCTACTGTCAGAAATTTCGCGGTTATTAATGGACAATAATATGTCACCCGATTTAATACCAGCAATATCAGCAGGGCTTTCGCGCAACACGCCAGCAATTAATGAGCCTTGCACTTTGCTTAACTTAAATGATTCAGCCAGCTCTGGCGTAACGTCTTGCGCTTCAATACCAATCCAGCCGCGCGTTACAGAGCCATTAACAGCAATTTGTTCCATTACTTGTTTGGCTAAACTGGCAGGGATTGCAAAGCCAATGCCCATTGAGCCGCCGCTGCGTGAGTAAATGGCGCTATTAATACCAACCAAGTTGCCTTCAGCGTCAATTAATGCGCCACCAGAGTTGCCTGGGTTAATCGATGCATCGGTTTGTATAAAATTTTCAAAGGTATTAATGCCTAAATGGTTACGGCCAAGCGCGCTAACAATGCCTTGGGTGACGGTTTGGCCAACGCCAAATGGGTTGCCAATAGCCAACACAATATCGCCAACATCTAGAGTATCGGGCGCTGCAAACGTAATAAATGGTAATTGTTCGGCGTCTACCTTAATTACCGCTAAATCGGTTTCAGGGTCTGTACCCACCACTTGCGCTGGTAACTTTCTGCCATCCGATAGCAAAATTTCAATTTCATCGGCACTGGCTACAACATGGTCGTTGGTTAAAATTAGGCCTTGCGCACTGACAATAACGCCGCTACCTAAGCTATTTTCTGGTTGATCTTCTTCATCTTCTAATTGGTCGCCAAAAAAATGCTTAAATAAAGGATCATCTTTATATTGCTGATGTGGATTAACCGCAGTTTTTTGACTAGTAGTGAAGATATTCACCACTGCTGGCATGGCTTTTTTGGCAGCCGTGCTATAGCTGCCAACCGGATTAGGATTGGTCAGATTGGCAGGCAGAGGTTGCGCTTGCTGAATAATAATCGGCTCTGGCGCGGTGTTTAAAAGCTGCGGATAAAATAGACGCAATACAAATAGCAGACCTAAACAAGCGGTAACGGATTGCGCAAAAATAAGCCAAATTCTTTGCATGTTTTTAACTGTTAAAATGATATGCATATAAGTATATGGGAAATAAAGGTGAAAACGCATGAAATTGACTGACTTAAACAATTATTTAAATCAATTATTAAGGCCTGAACAATTTACTGATTATTGCCCCAATGGTTTGCAAGTTGAAGGCAGAGCCGAAATTCAACATATTGTCACTGGCGTTACCGCAAGCTACGATTTGCTAGAGGCGGCAATGGCTGTAAAAGCGGATGCTATTTTGGTGCATCACGGTTATTTTTGGCGTGGCGAATCGGCGGCAATTACAGGCATTAAAAAACGCCGCATTCAATTTTTATTGCAGCACGATATCAGCTTAATTGCCTATCATTTGCCATTGGATGCGCATACCGAGTTTGGCAATAACGTGATGTTGGCCAAACAATTAGGGCTTACTGTAACTGGCTGGGCTGGGGCAAAAAATAAAAATGAATCAAATATGTTGTTATTAGCGGAATTAAGTGCGCCGCTATCGCTCAAAGAGTTTGCACAAATAATGGATATTATGCTTAACCGAGCACCACAAGTGATTGGTGACTTAACTCAAGTAGTACAAAAAATGGCGCTTTGTACTGGCGCCGCACAAGGCTATATAGAACAAGCGGTAGATGCTGGTGTAGATGTTTACATTAGCGGCGAAATATCAGAGCCAACCGTACATATCGCGCGTGAAACTGGCGTGTCCTATATTGCAGCTGGTCATCACGCAACAGAACGTTATGGTGTGCAAGCTTTAGGCGCGCATTTGGCCGAAAAATTTGGTTTAACACATACCTTTATTGATTGTGATAACCCGGTTTAAGCTTTGTTTAAAAGACGGTATTAAGTGTTTTATTTCAATTACTTATACAATTAAATTTGGTTTTTTTAGTAAAAAATTGTATAATTACGCGCTTTGCAATTAAGCGTTATAGAATTAATCATAACGGTTAACAAAATTACCCCAAATTAACAAAATTACCTCAAAAGGGTAAGTTAAAGGAAAACAATGTCAGACAACAAAATTGACAAAGAGCATGCAAGTAGTCGTTCGCTCTCTTCTTCAGAACTTTCATTTTCGGCACCGACTGCCGTTAACCAACAAAAACGTAACTTTTTAATTGCAGCAACCGCTGGTGTTGGTGCATTGGGCGCAGCCGCCGTTGCGGTGCCATTTGTTGGCAGCATGTTGCCAAGTGAGCGCGCAAAAGCCGCTGGCGCACCAGTTGAAGTGGATATTAGTAAAATCCAGCCAGGCACGATAATGACAGCTGAGTGGCGTGGTAAGCCCGTGTGGATTATTAATCGTACCGATGAAATGACAGCAGGGCTTGCTAAGCACAATGATCAGTTGTCTGATCCAAATTGCGAAGTGGCGCAACAGCCTGAATATTGTAAAAACGCCAACCGTTCAATTAAGCCAAATTTGGCTGTTATAGTGGGTATTTGTACGCATCTTGGTTGCTCACCATCTGAAAAATTGCAAGCGGGTGGCGATATGGGTGAAAACTGGACAGGCGGTTTCTTCTGTCCTTGTCATGGTTCTAAATTTGATTTGGCCGGCCGCGTATTTAAAGGCTCTCCTGCGCCTATCAATTTAGTGGTGCCGCCTTATCAATATTTAACCGATACCACCGTTTTAATTGGTGATGATACGAAAGCAGAGGCCTAAATCATGGCTCAAGATAAAACAGCGGTCGAATCGCAAGGTTTAATGGGTTGGGTAGACAAGCGTTTACCAGTAACCAGCTTTGTAAAAGCGCATTTAACCGAATATTACGCACCAAAAAACTTTAATTTTTGGTACTTTTTTGGTTCTTTAGCACTATTAATACTGGTATTGCAAATCTTAACCGGTATTTTCTTAACCATGCATTACAAACCAGATGCGCAGCAAGCGTTTGCATCGGTTGAGTACATTATGCGTGATGTATTTGGTGGTAATATCATCCGCTATATGCACTCTACAGGCGCATCTATGTTCTTTGTGGTGATTTATCTGCATATGTTCCGTGGCATTATTTACGGCTCATACAGAACACCAAGAGAGCTTATTTGGCTATTTGGCGTGGGTATTTTCTTGGTGTTAATGGGCGAAGCGTTTTTTGGTTACCTATTACCTTGGGGCCAAATGTCGTATTGGGGCGCGCAGGTAATTGTTAACTTGTTCGCAACCATTCCATTTATCGGCCCAGATTTATCAGAGTGGCTACGTGGCGATTACTTAATTTCAGATGCAACACTCAATCGCTTCTTTGCGTTTCATGTGATTGCTTTGCCGTTTGTGTTGGCTGGCTTGGTGGCAGTGCATTTGGTTGCCCTGCACGAAGTGGGCTCTAACAACCCAGATGGCATTGAAATTAAAGCCAAAAAAGATAAAAAAACCGGCATTCCATTGGATGGCATTCCATTTCACCCTTACTACACGGTAAAAGATCTAGTCGGTGTAGTGGTGTTTTTAATGGTCTTTACCAGCATCTTGTTTTTTGCGCCGGAAATGGGTGGTTACTTTTTAGAAGCCAATAACTTTATCCCAGCCGATCCGCTGAAAACGCCTGCACACATTGCGCCAGTCTGGTATTTCACACCTTATTATTCAATTTTAAGAGCGGTTCCACCAATCTTTAATTCGCAATTTCCGGGTGTAGCGGCAATGGGCTTATCGGTGATGGTATTTGCCTTGTTGCCTTGGTTAGATAAAAGCCAAGTGAAATCCATTCGTTACCGTGGTGGCTTGTATAAAAAATGGCTTGCCGCCTTTGTAATAAGCTTTTTAATATTGGGTTACTTGGGCACTGTGCCTTCCAATATTTGGGGACAATTTGGTAGCTGGTTGGGCGGTGCAGATCGCGCCACTGTGGTTGCACGTGTATTTACCGTCATCTATTTCTTGTTCTTTATCTTAATGCCATGGTTTTCAGCAAAAGATAAAACCAAGCCTGTGCCAGAGAGAGTGACTTACTAATGAAAAAGTCTAATATGAAAAAACTATTTACTTTATTGGCTCTTTTGCCTTTAGTTGCGCTGGCCAATGAGTCGGCCATTACCACTAAAGCGCCGATTGACGCATCCGATAAAGCTTCACTACAACGTGGCGCACACACTTTTGTTAATTACTGCCTAAATTGTCATAGTGCAAAATACATGCGCTACAACCGTTTGGTGGATATTGGCTTCACAGAAAAGCAAATCAAAGATAATTTATTGTTTGCCGGTGAGAAGGTGGGTGACACCATGCAAGTGTCAATTAATCCTGTCGAAGCTAAAAAATGGTTTGGCGTAACGCCGCCAGATTTATCTGTTGAAGTGCGCGCGCGCGGTGCGGATTGGGTGTATGCCTATATGCGTGGTTTTTACCGTGACAGCACAACACCTACCGGCTGGAACAATACTGTTTACCCAAAAGTAGCCATGCCGCATGTGTTATATGAGTTGCAAGGTGAGCAAGCGCTTAATCACGAAACGCATGAGTTGGAGCTGGTAAAACCAGGCAAATTATCGCCTTCTGAATACAATGCATTTGCGGCCGATTTAACCAATTATTTGGCCTATATGTCAGAACCAGGTAAACAAAGTCGTCAACACATGGGTTGGTGGGTGTTGCTATTTTTAGGCGTACTATTAGTGCTGGCTAAAAAGATTAAAGCGGAATATTGGAAAGACATTAAGTAAGCAATACATTAATAGAAATACAAACATACTAATTATTAAAACGCATTTCTAATTAAGAAAGAATAACCATTATGATGAAATTATATTCAGGCACAGTTGATCCTTTTAGCCATCGCTGCCGTATCGTGCTGTTTGAAAAAGGCATGGATTTTGAAGTGATTGACGTGGATTTAGCCAATAAACCAGAAGATTTGGCCGTGTTAAATCCATACAACGCCGTGCCAGTATTGGTTGAGCGCGATTTAGTATTGTCAGAAGCCAACATTATTAATGAATACATTGATGAGCGCTTTCCGCATCCACAATTAATGCCGGCAGACCCAGTAATGCGCGCACGTGCCAGATTGTTTTTGTACAACTTTGAAAAAGATTTGTTTGATCACATTAAAGATGTGGAATCGGATAATCAAGAAGTAGCCGATAAAGCACGCAAAACGATTCGCGATAATTTAACGCAAATTGTGCCTATTTTTAGTAAACAAAACTACTTGTTAGGTGACGATTACTCTATGTTAGATGTGGCTGTAACGCCGCTATTATGGCGCTTAGGCCATTACGGCATTGAATTACCAAATCAAGCATCACCATTACTTAAATATGCAGAGCGTTTGTTCTCACGTCCACTGTATGCGGATGCGATGACGCCATCAGAAAAAGCGATGCGCAAATAAACTAAAATATCGTTGCATTACAGCGTTGCGCTTCAAAAATTAATTCGTTGTGTATTTCACATATACGGCCTCATTAATTTTTATTGCGCGCCTTGTACTGCTTAGATATTTTAATTTATTGAATTAAGTTAAGATTAAAAGCCAGATTTAGATTGAAACCACAATTAGCATGAGCGATTTAATTTCTACAAAACCTTATATGATTCGCGCCATTCACGAATGGTGCGTTGATAACCATTTAACGCCGCATTTGCTGGTTGCCGTCAACCCACAAACGCGGGTGCCTGTGGCTTTCGTCAAAGAGGGTGAAATCGTACTAAATCTTAACCATTCTGCCACAAAAGATCTGCATATCGATAACGAAGCGATTGTGTTTTCTGCGCGATTTAGTGGCGTATCGCAAAATCTGTATGTGCCGATGAATGCGGTTAAAGGTATTTTCGCACGTGAAAACGGCCAAGGCATGTTTTTTGAAGTGAGCGCAAATGACACTTCAAATTATTCCAGCGCGTCTAGCAGTTCTGAAGGTAAGTCTGAAAAAGTAGCCGATTTACCAGCTAAAAAGAAACCAACTTTAACTATCGTTAAGTAAGCGTTAAATAAGTTTTTTCAGCAAAATAGTTTTAAGTAGGTACCAATAGTTAAGCATCCTGAAAATAAATGTTATAAAAACACAAATATTTTCCCAAAGGGGCTAGGCTTTAATAAATAAAATTGTTATAGTCACGCCTTCAAGAAATGCCGGGTTAGCTCAGTTGGTAGAGCAGCGCACTTGTAATGCGAAGGTCATCAGTTCGATTCCGATACCCGGCACCAAATTCTCACTCATAATCCTATAATGATTAATTTTTAGGCAATCTAAGCTAAGACTTAATCATTAAATATTTGTTCGATTTATTTGACAGTATGTCAAAAAATCAGCATAATCGCGGGTTCGGTTAGGAGGGGTGGCCGAGTGGTTAAAGGCGACGGACTGTAAATCCGTTCTCTCTGAGTACGAAGGTTCGAATCCTTCCCCCTCCACCAAAATATTGTTTTCTGAAATTTAGTTGTTTGTATTAGTTTGTTGCAAAGTACGTTTTTGTAACAAAGTGCGTTGCTATTAAGCCTGTTGACGTTGATTTGATGGCTATGCGGGTGTAGCTCAGTTGGTAGAGCTTCAGTTTTCCAAACTGAATGTCGCGAGTTCGAGCCTCGTCGCCCGCTCCAAAAATTTGGGTTTGCGGCGACATTAGTTAACGTGAGTATAAATTGTACCGTGGTTAATAATTGTATTTGGTGCTGTAATGCTAAATGCTTAAATAATGACAAGCGCCCATGTGGCTCAGTGGTAGAGCACTCCCTTGGTAAGGGAGAGGTCGCGGGTCCGATTCCCGCCATGGGCACCACTAATGTGCTTATTTTCGGTTGGTATTTTGCAAATGATTTGGCAGTATGAAGTTTTATTGTGAAGTTTTATTAAGTTAAATAAAACTTTTAAGGTTTGCGCTAGTGATGCACGAAGCTAGAAGCAGGCAAAAACAGAGCGTTAAGTTAATAAAATTTTATTAAAATTATCTATAAAAAGATTACGTAAAGGAATTTAAGATGGCAAAAGGCAAATTTGAACGGACCAAGCCGCACGTCAACGTAGGCACGATTGGCCACGTGGATCATGGTAAGACCACATTAACAGCAGCGATTAC
>JAYWCF010000345.1:0-2810 GCA_043780715.1 Methylotenera sp.
GATGGATAACCGTGAAAAGCAAAAATTACTGGTTTATCTTCGGTAAAAAGCGCATCAAATTCATGGTATTGCAAGCCATGAGAATGCTCCGTTTGCGGCTGCAACACCATTAAATCCACCACATTCACTACTCTAATTTGAATATCTGGCACGTATTCGCGCAGCAACATTACGGCGGCTAAAGCTTCTAGCGTTGGAACATCACCCGCACAAGCCATTACCACATCAGCTTCTTTGTCTGGCGATTGATTACTGGCCCAATGCCAAATACTGGCGCCAGCGGCACAATGACGCACCGCCGCATCCATATCTAACCACTGCCATTCTGGCTGTTTGCCGGCAATAATCACGTTAATATAGTTTTCGCTACGCAAACAATGATCCGCCACCGATAACAAACAATTGCTATCTGGCGGCAAATACACACGCACTATTTCCGATTTTTTATTTAATACATGGTCAATAAATCCAGGGTCCTGATGCGAAAATCCATTGTGATCTTGGCGCCAAACGTGCGATGTGAGCAGATAATTGAGCGATGCAATCGGCGCACGCCAAGGAATTTGCTTGCACACTTTTAGCCATTTAGCATGCTGATTCAACATAGAATCGATAATATGAATAAATGCCTCATAACACGAAAAGAAACCGTGGCGGCCTGTAAGCAAATAGCCTTCTAGCCAGCCTTGGCACAGGTGTTCGCTTAATATTTCCATCACGCGGCCATCCCTGTTTAAATTCACATCCACACTTTGCGTTTCCGCCATCCACGCTTTGCCAGTAACTTCCAAAACCGCATCTAATCGATTCGATGCCGTTTCATCTGGGCCAAAAATTCTAAAGTTTTGATTGCTTTGATTAAGCTGCATCACATCGCGCAAAAATTGGCCTAAAACTTTAGTCGCCTCTGCCTGCACGCTACCGGGCGCGGCAACTGCAACTGCGTAATCATTCATATTCGGCAATTTAAGCGCTTTTAAAATTTCACCACCATTGGCATGCGGATTAAGCCCCATGCGTTGGTGACCCGTTGGCGCAAGCGCGGCTAACTCTGGTTTTAGCTTGCCATTTTCATCAAATAATTCTTCTGGTTTGTAACTGCTCAGCCAATCTTCAAGCAGCTTTACATGTTCTGGCGTTTTGGCATCACCCTTTTTAAAGTTAGCAATAGGCACTTGATGCGCGCGCCAAGTGCCTTCGCTTTGCTTGCCATCCACTGTTTCTGGCCCTGTCCAGCCTTTTGGGCTGCACAATACAATCATCGGCCACAATGGGCGCTCAATTTTTGTGTTTTCACCTGTTCTTGCATTTAGCTGAATGTCTTGGATTTTCTGTAAAACAATATCTAATGTGCTGGCAAAGCTTTGGTGCATCTGCATCGCATCTACTTTATTTGGGTCATCACTTTCCACAAAATAAGGCACATGGCCATAACCCAACATCAGTTGGATTAATTCAGCGCGGCTAATGCGCGATAAAACGGTGGGGTTGGCGATTTTAAAGCCATTTAAATGCAAAATTGGTATTACCGCGCCATCGCGCGCTGGGTTTAAAAATTTGTTTGAATGCCAGCTAGCCGCCCGCGCGCCTGTTTCAGCTTCACCATCGCCAATCACACAAGCCACAATTAAGCTAGGGTTATCAAACGCTGCGCCATAGGCATGCGCTAATGAATAACCCAGCTCACCGCCTTCGTGAATAGAGCCTGGCGTTTCTGGTGAAACGTGGCTAGGAATGCCATAAGGCCAAGAAAATTGCTTAAATAAACGCTTCAAACCATCGGCATTTTGTTCAATGGCTGGGTAGCGCTCTGTGTAAGAGCCTTCTAGGTAGGTATGCGCAACAATGCCCGGCTCGCCATGGCCTGGGCCAATAATGTAAATCATGTTTAATTGATGGGCTTTAATGACACGATTTAAGTGCACATAAATAAAGTTTAAGCCAGGTGTAGTGCCCCAATGCCCCAACAGGCGCGGCTTAATGTGGGCAAGGCTTAATTTATTTTTTAAAAGTGGGTTATCTTGCAAATAAATTTGCCCAACCGATAAGTAATTTGCCGCGCGCCAATACGCGTGCATATTGTTTAAAAGTTCGGCATTTAATACCGGCTTAACTGTTGCTTTATCGGCTTGTTTATTATTAGCAATTGTGCGGGTCATTATGGTCACTTTAGGGTTGGGCTAATGGCCAAATAACCAGTTTTGAGGTAACCAGTATTGAATTAACCAGATGTTGATTGAACAAAGTTGTTTTGAGCTGGAATGGAATTATTTGGCAGGCTTGTCTGGCACGATATCCGCTGGCATATTCACTATTGGCGGCGGAATAATAATAGCTGGGTTGCCATTTGGGTTAATCGGCTCGCCTTGAATACCCTCATCGCCTGATTCCCCTTTATCACGCTGAATAGCTTCATCACCAGATTGGCCGGGGCTACTATTGGGGGTGCTATCGCGCATTGAATCTTGGCTATTACAAGCGCACAGACTCAATGCGGTCAATAACAATAAAGTTTTTAAGTGCGGGTTAAGACACATTTAAATTGCCATGTTCACCCATGCCAATAGGTGTGGCGGCGGCTACAGATGCCATCATTGCAAAAAAACGCACCATTTTACTGTTTGGCGCATCCCAATATTCGGCAATTTTTGGCACAAATTTCAAAGCGGCTAAATTGCTAGTTTCAACCCCATCCGGAAACCATGGCCTTGCAAACACCGTCCACAAACTTTCAATGCGTTCACGGTCTGTCACTATTTCGCCATGGCCAGAAACCGATACATAAGTGCCTTGCGATTCATTTGAAAAAG
>JAYWCF010000346.1:0-2803 GCA_043780715.1 Methylotenera sp.
ACGGTAGAGTGAATTAAATAGGGCGCAACGCCTAAATCTAAAAGCCGCGTAATGGCGGCGGGCGCATCGTTGGTGTGCAATGTTGATAGCACCAAATGGCCTGTTAAAGCCGCTTGAATCGCCATATCGGCGGTTTCAATATCGCGAATTTCGCCTACCATAATTATGTCTGGGTCTTGCCGCATTAAGGTGCGAATGCCATCGGCAAAATTAAGCCCAATGTTGGTGGTGACTTGCATTTGGTTAAACGCAGGCTCTACCATCTCAATTGGGTCTTCAACCGTGCTGACATTCACTTCTGGCGTTGCTAGTTGTTTAAGGGTGGAATATAAAGTGGTGGTTTTGCCAGAGCCAGTTGGCCCTGTAACTAAAATAATGCCGTTGGGCGATTTAGTCCATTGCGCCCATAAATCGGCTTGTTTTTTTGAAAAGCCCAATTGCACAAAATCTTGCACAATGACATCTGGCGTAAAAACACGCATCACCAATTTTTCGCCAAACGCGGTTGGCATAGTGGATAAACGCAATTCGACTTCAGTACCAGTATTACTCACTGTTTTAATGCGACCATCTTGCGGGCGGCGTTTTTCCACCATATCCATACGGCCCAGCAGTTTAATGCGGCTGGTAATCGCATTCATAATATTGCTGGGTAATTGATACACTTGATGCAAAACGCCATCGATTCTAAAGCGCATCATGCCCATATTGCGGCGCGGTTCAAGGTGAATATCACTGGCCCGTTGTTCAAACGCGTATTTAAATAGCCAATCCACAATATTCACTACATGCTGCTCATTGGCGTCTAAATTTTTATCTTTGCCTAACTCGACCAGTTGCTCAAAATTTTGCACGCCAACAATTTGGCCCGCTTTGGCCACATTGGCTTGATTAATTGAGCTGGCAAGACTGTAAATTTCAGGTAGATAACGATTAATTTCTAGCGGATTAGCAAATACCAACTTAATGCGCATATTTAAAATGCGCTCTAAATCGGGTATCCAGTCTAATTGGTAAGGCTCAGAAGTAGCCACAGTGGCTTCATCGCCTTGTATCGAAATCGGCATGATTCTAAGGCGTTCCGCATAGGCTTTTGAAACAATTTGCGCGGCAGAGGTGAAATCCAGTTTAAGTGGATCAATATGATAAAAATCTAAGCCTGTTTGCAGCGCCAGCCAGCGGCTTAAATAATCCACCGTTAACGCTTTATGGGGTGGGCGTAAATCTTTCCATTTTTGTTCACCAATCACCACCACCGGGTGCAAATTAGAGCTATCCAGTTGGCGATCTTTGTATAGCTTTTCGGCTTGTACTTTGTCTAATCGGCCATCGTTAACTAGCATGCGTAGCACGTCACCCAAGGTTAATTTGGATTTTCCACCCGTTTTAGAAACACCTGCAGGCTTGCTAATGGCGTGGCCTGTTTGCCTAGCCAAGCTTGCCGCATTGGGCAGGGTAGGGTCGGTGACAGTATTTGGTGATTTAGTCATTGATGGCTTTATTTAAATGGGCTTACCTATAAATCAAATAAGTAATATCGATACTTAAGTAATACATAAGTACAAGACATACCTTATTTGATTCTGAGTGATAAATCAATGGCGCGAATGTGTTTGGTGAGGCTGCCAACTGAAATGCGGTTAACGCCAGTTAGCGCAATGGCGCGCGCTGAGCTTAAATCTACGCCGCCAGAGGCCTCTAGTTGCGCGCGGCCTGCGTAATGCTCTACATTAAATTGCACGGCTTTTTTCATTTCAAGCAAGCCGAAATTATCCAATAAAATACTGCTTGCGCCTGCGTCTAGGGCTTGTTTTAATTGCTCTAAATTCTCAACCTCAATTTGCGTGCTAACGTTTGGGTATGTTTTAAAAGCATATTCAAGCGCTGCTGCAATGCTACCTGCCGCGGCAATATGATTTTCTTTAATCAAAATGCCATCGTATAAAGCCAAGCGCTGATTTTCGCCACCGCCAACTGTAACGGCATATTTCTGCGTTAATCGTAAGCTGGGAATCGTTTTTCGCGTATCTAATATTTGCGCTTTGGTGCCAGAAACCGCCATAACAAATTTGCGCGTTTGCGTGGCAACGGCAGACATGAGTTGTAAAAAATTAAGCGCGCAACGCTCGGCTGTTAACAACGCGCGCGCATTACCTGTAATTTCGCACAATAGTTGATTAGCCGAAATTTTTTCGCCTTCGTTCACCAACCATTTTATTTTCACATCGGCGTCCAGCGCCTTAAAACAAGCATTGGCCCAATCAATACCGCAAATCACCGCATCTTCGCGCGTAATAATGCTGGCTTGTGCCATATTGGCGGCGGGTATTAGCGTGGCGGTTAAATCGCCTGTACCAATATCTTCGGCTAAGGCGCGCTTAATATCTTGCTCAATTAAAGCGTTGAATGCGCTTGATCCACGCGGGTAAGTTTGTGTAAATAGGGGTGTCAGCATAAATCTATTATAATGCAATTTAATTACTAATCTGTTTTACTCTTTTAATGCGGAACCCATTTTTAACAAAACCAATATGAAGCTTTTATACACATTAAATAGTCCTTATGCGCGCAAAGTACGTATTGTCGCGCTTGAAAAGCATATTGACCTTGAGCTACAGGAAGTGGTGCTGGCTGACCCTGATTGTCCCGTCAAAAACTATAATCCGCTGGGTAAAGTGCCGGTTTTGGTTTTAGATGACAACGACAGTGTCTATGATTCAAAAGTGATTGTGGAGTATCTAGACAATCGCGCGCCTGGTACGCATTTAATTCCGCAAGATAACACGAGTAAAATGATCACGCG
>JAYWCF010000347.1:0-2802 GCA_043780715.1 Methylotenera sp.
TATCTGAAAGCCTTGCCAGCAAACAATCAGGGCCCAATTTAGGGTTAATCGTATGCAATCTTGCCATACTAGTGGCGTGGCGTTTCAACTGCTCTATGCTTAACAGCTCAGCACGCAGTAATTCTGGGTCAATTTCTTTAGGTGCAGGCTCATTTACAAACGCCAACACCTTTGAAAGTTTTTTAGAAAATGTAGAAGAATTAGCGATGATAGTAGCTTTCAATAATGGATAAAGCGGCACAAATACTGAAGCTAAAATTTTGAAGTTAAGGCTTTAAAAATAAGACTCTGAAGCTAATAGTTAAATTTTAAGTTGAACACCTGTATACACAATACACCTGTCAATTAGTAATGCATGCATTAATTTAAGCTACTTTCACACCATTTTCTGTACGCTAGCTCACTTAGCATGCGGCTAACCGCCTTTTATATCTTATGTTTTAGCGCTAATTTTGGGTTTGCGTGAGCCATAGGTTTTTGAATACGCCCAAGTAAACTCGGCCCCCAGCAAGAACACTTGCGCTGAATAATAAACCCACACCAACAACACCACTAAAGAACCCGCCACGCCAAAGCCAGATGCAATTTGGCTTCTGCCAATGTATAAACCGATTAATAACTTGCCCACCATAAATAAAATAGAGGTGAATAATGCGCCAATCCAAACTTCGCTCCAGTGGATTCTGGCGCTTGGCATTAATTTATAAATCATGGCAAACATGGCGGTGGTCATTACAAAACTAAACACAATATTCAGAATTTTTAATATCGTCACCCATTCGCTGGAATCTGGCGACCACCATTGGCCAACCGCCGATAAGCCGGCGCTAAAAACCAATGAAACCATGAGAATAAAGCCAATGCCTAAAATCACGCCAAACGACAATATGCGCTCTCTAAATAGCGCCACAATGCCATTTATTTTGGCCCGTTCTGGCACGCACCAAATCCGGTCTAGCGAATTTTGTAATTCGCCAAACACGGTTGTGGCGCCTACCAACAACAACACAAAACCAATAATGGTGGCAATTAAACCCTCTTGTGGCTTATTCACATTTTCAATTAATGCTTGCACGGCAATAGCGCCCTGCTCACCCATTAAATGGTTGAGTTGACCCGAAATCTCGCCACGGGCCGCATCAACACCAAATGCAAATCCAGCAATAGAAAGCACAATAAGTAGCATGGGCGCGATTGAAAACAAGGTGTAAAACGATAATGCGGCGCCCATGCTAGAAACGTAATCATCACTCCAGCCATTTGCCGTCATTTTTAAAAGCTGCCAGATTTTTCCCATAAACTTTCTCAAATTAGATTAGGCAACATTGGATTAGCCGACATATGATTTAGCAAAATAAGATTAAGCAACAATCGCATCTAAGTCAGTTCTTTCATAAAAACGATGTTGCGCAATCGCATTCACAAATCGCTCTATAAAGGCTTTATCCACCGTTTCACCCAACTCAACAATAACACCTGGCCCTTTAAATTGAGGGTTTTCAGCATCAGTTGATTCGGCTTTTGGCAACTCGGCTTTGTGCAATAACAATGCGCCGCCATCGCTGGCTGCAATGGCTTTTGCATGTTTATAGGCTTCTTTTACAAACAATATCGCGTTGGCATCTTTGCATAAATCGCTGGCGCTTGTTTCATCCCCCGGCACAAATACCGCATCAAACAATACTGATGAAACCGTTGGCAAGCTGTGGTCAATGTGCAAAGTTTCACCTTCGTTGCTGGTTACCGTACCCAGTTTTGGCGCTAGCAATTTAACGACAGCGCCCTGCGCTTCAAGCGCTTTGCGCACCGCATTAACCACGGCACTATCCACATGGTTGCTTACTAAAATCGCTACTTTGCGACCAGCAATGCCCGTGCTTGGCACATCAGCCATGCTTAAGGCGCTGTCTTTGCTCGGTTTATTGGTATAAGGCACATCGTCGTGGCCTAGTGGCGGCTCAGGCACCAGCATATTTAAGCCATCAGCCACGCGCTGTGCTAACAATGAATTCACTTGCGTAAGATTCGACACCATGCGCTCACGGATGGCTGGCACTTCTACTTTGGCTAGCTCAAAACAAAATGCCGCCACAATATGGTCTTTTTCCCACTCGGATTGGCTGCGCCAAAACAAAGCAGCTTGCGAAAAGTGGTCAGCAAAACTGGGGCTGCGTGCGCGGATTTTGTTGCCTTCCATGGCTTCTGGGTGGCTAACAAAGCCGCCTTGCTCCCAAGGGCGTTGCATTGGGCAACCGCCGCCTAAAGAGTTAGGCTCATAGCTCACTCTGCCTTTTACAATAGCTTGGCGCATATGGCCATCGCGTTGGTTGTTATGCACTTCTGCAATCGGTTTATTAATCGGCAATTCATGAAAATTGGCACTGCCTAAACGCGATAACTGCGTATCGGAATACGAAAATAAGCGGCCTTGCAATAATGGGTCATTACTAAAATCAATGCCTGGTACTAAATGGCCAGGGTGAAAAGCCACTTGCTCGGTTTCGGCAAAGTAGTTATCTGGGTTACGATTCAAGGTCATTTTGCCGATAATTTGTACTGGCACCATGGATTCTGGAATCAGCTTTGTAGCGTCTAATAAATCAAATTCAAATTTGTGTTCATCTTCTTCTGGCACAATTTGCACGCCTAATTCCCAAGCGGGGTATTGGCCTTTATCAATCGATTCCCACAAATTGCGCCTGTGAAAATCGGCATCTTTGCCTGCTAGTTTTACGGCTTCATCCCACACTAATGAGTGCACGCCTGCAACTGGTTTCCAGTGGAATTTAACAAAGCTGGATT
>JAYWCF010000348.1:0-2794 GCA_043780715.1 Methylotenera sp.
AAACCAAACAATCTTAATCGCCCGCGTTTAGGCTTGGTGGTTGGTAAAAAAACCGCTAAATTAGCAGTTCATCGCAACTATATGAAACGTGTTTTGCGCGAATTGTTTAGGTTAAATCAGCATGAATTGCCAGCACTTGATTTAGTTGTTCAGGCACAAAAAAAGTTTAATAAAACTGATTTTGACCAAATAAAACAAGAGTTTAACAAGTTAACGCAAACGTTAATTGAAAAGCATCATTGATAAGCAACGCAAAAAAATGAAACGTAATTTTTACTTAAATAAAGCGTTTTTCTAACAATATGACCCATATTTTAGTTGCCCTTATTCGTTTGTATCAAATTGCGCTAAGTCCTTTTTTTGGTCAGCAATGCCGATTTAACCCAACTTGCTCGCATTACGCGATTGAGAGCATTCAAAAACACGGTGCTTGGCGCGGTTTAGGTTTAACATTAAAACGCTTGTCACGCTGCCATCCTTGGCATGCAGGCGGTAGCGACCCAGTGCCTTGATATTTACTAGTACCTTGATATTTATTCGCACACTTAATGAATAAATGCTTTGTTAACAAAACAGAACTATAGAAAAAGTTTATAAAACCCATGGATACACGCCGCTTAATTTTATTTGTTATTTTTTCTTTCTCTATTTTAATGTTGTGGGATGCCTGGCAGCAAAAAGTGCATCCTATCATTAATACCCCAAGTACTACACAAACCACGTCATCAGGCGCTGCAGTACCAGTGGCCAGTGGCACACAGTCAATTGTTAATGATGGCACTTTTAAGTTAGCTAGCGGCCAACGCATTAACGTTAAAACGGATTAATTTGAAGCGGATATTGATACCGTAGGTGGCGATTTACGTCGTTTAGTATTAAACAAACACCGCGCTAATAAAGATACAAACGGCAATTTTGTGCTGATGGATGACAGCTTTAAGCCGATGTTTTACGTGGCGCAATCGGGTTTAATGGGCGCCGATTTACCTAATCATAAATCGCAATTTAGCACCACCGCCACCAGTTACACATTAGCCGATGGCGCTGCCAGCCAAGAAGTACGCCTTTCTTGGACTGGTAATGGAGTCACAGTCGATAAAATTTACACGTTTCATCGTAACAGCTACGTGATTGACGTGCGCTATCAAATCAATAACGCTAGCGCCGCCGCGATTACACCTTCAGCCTATTACCAAATTGTGCACGATAGTGAATCAAATCAAGGCTCTGCCATGATGCCAACCTTTACCGGCGGCGCTTACTTTACCGATGCGGATAAATTTAAAAAGATAAAATTCAAGGAAATGGCCGATAAGAATTTATCTAAATCGGCTAAAGATGGCTGGGTAGGTTTAGTGCAGCATTATTTTGCTAGTGCTTGGATCCCTAAAGCAGGTGTTGAGCGTGAGTTTTATACTAAAAAACTATCTGACAATATCTACGCAATAGGAGTTATTACACCAAACGCTCCGATTGCCGCGGGTTCAAGTGCAGAGTTTAGCGCCCAACTTTTTGCTGGCCCGCAAATCGAGAAAGAGCTGGTTAAAGCAGCGCCAGGCCTTGAATACACGGTTGATTACGGTTGGTTAACTATTATCGCTAAACCATTATTTTGGGTGCTATCAAAAATTAATGGCGTAGTGCATAACTGGGGCATAGCGATTATTTTACTAACGGTTTTGCTTAAATCTATCTTTTTCCCACTTTCAGCCGCTAGCTACAAATCAATGGCGCAGATGCGTGAATTAGCGCCACGTTTGCAAAGCATGAAAGAAAAATTTGGCGACGATAAACAAAAAATGCAGCAAGCCATGCTGGAAATGTACCGCACCGAAAAAATTAATCCAATGGGTGGTTGCTTGCCAATTATTGTGCAAATCCCTGTTTTCATTGCACTTTATTGGGTATTGCTAGGCTCTGTAGAGTTGCGTCATGCGCCTTTCTTTGGCTGGATTCAAGATTTATCTGCGACTGATCCATGGTTTATCTTGCCGATTTTAATGGGCGCGACCATGATTATTCAAACCTTTTTAAACCCTGCGCCAACGGATCCAATCCAAGCAAAAGTGATGAAAATCATGCCAGTCGTATTTAGCGTGTTCTTCTTCTTCTTCCCAGCTGGCTTAGTGTTGTATTGGTTGGTGAATAATATCTTATCCATTACGCAACAATGGTACGTTAACAAAACCATTCACGCCGCCGCCCTTGCCAAAAAAGGCCTTGCAAAAAGTTAGGCCATGTTTACCTGCCTAATTAAAAGGCTTGTCCGCTTTTATGCTAGATAATAATGACACCATTGTTGCCATTGCCACCGCGAGTGGTGCTGGCGGCATTGGTGTTGTGCGCGTTTCTGGCGATTTGAGCAAGTCTATTGCCACTGCAATTTTGGGTGCCTGCCCTGCCCCGCGCCACGCGGCTTATTTGCCGTTTTATGATGCCAACCAACAATTAATAGACCGCGGTATCGCGATTTATTATCAAAACCCTCATTCCTACACCGGTGAAGATGTTTTAGAGCTGCAAGCCCACGGAGGCACAGCTTTGATGCAATTGTTGCTGGCGCGCTGTATTCAACTGGGCGCACGTCAGGCAGAACCTGGTGAGTTTACCAAACGCGCTTATTTAAACGAAAAAATCGATTTAGCGCAAGCTGAAGCAGTTGCTGATGTAATTAATGCCACAACGATTGAAGCGGCAAAAAGTGCGGTGCGTTCTTTATCTGGCGAGTTTTCAAATAGCATCAACCAAGTATTAGCCAAGCTGATTAATTTGCGCATGTATGTAGAAGCCTGTT
>JAYWCF010000349.1:0-7797 GCA_043780715.1 Methylotenera sp.
CAACCACAACAATGTGGATGGCGACACTGAACAAGATTTGATGACGCAATTTTTAACGCATGCCAGCTTAGAGGCAGGCGACCATCAGGCTACGATTGGTTATGATGCGCTGCAATTAATGACGGTGCATGCATCTAAAGGCTTAGAATTTAAAGCGGTTTTTATTAGCGGATTAGAAGAAGGCCTGTGTCCGCATGAAAATAGTTTAAGCGAAAACAATGGCTTAGAAGAAGAACGGCGGTTGATGTATGTGGCGGTGACGCGCGCCCGCCAGCGATTATATTTAAGCCATGCGCAAAGCCGCATGTTGCACGGCCAAGTGCGTTACGGCATTCCATCACGCTTTTTAGATGAGATTCCAGAGGCTTTATTAAAGCGGTTAAATAGCAAACCGATGGCAAGGTCTGGCAGCAATTATGCTGAAAATTACGCTGCACCAGTAGCGCAAAATACCAATAACTACCCCTACAAAATTGGCCAAGGTGTGCGCCATAATAAATTTGGTGAAGGCGTTGTGGTGAGCTATGAAGGTAATGCGGCTAACTTAGTAATTAAGATTAATTTTGGCAGTAACGGCTTAAAAACGCTGGCGATGGAATACGCTAAGTTAGAGAAAATCTAGCTCTAGCCTTCATTTTTAGTTTGAGTTTTATTAGGTGAAGAATCCAGTTTTTGCTGCCGCTTTATGGATTCTTCGCTGCGCTCAGAATGACGGTGGGGGGGGTGATTTTTTATTAAAAATGACAATCAACAGATGGGCTAAGGCCTTCTGCTTCTTTAGTTAACAGAGGTTTTTTATCGGCATACGTTATAACCCACACACTATCAAAGTCTTGCTTTTGCCAATCAGGCACATCACTTACCCCAAGTGCCTCAGCCAACGCTGGAATTTCACTGTGACTCCACACCATTAATACAGTGCCGGTTTTTTTAAATACGCTGTTAGCAATATCCGTAAAATCGGTTTCGCCATATTTGCTGTTAATGGCAATATCGTATTTAATCGCCAGCGGTGTGGCTGTTTGAAACATGCGGCTATGCGCTGTCGATTTAGCCGATTTAAGCGCAGGCACATAAATATAATCGGGCTTGCCAAACTTTTGGGTGATGATTTCTGGCAACTTGGTGGCCCGATTTTGGCCTTGGCAAGATAAATTATCGCCGTCAGATGCTGGTTTTTCGGCATGCCGAATAATCACTACTTTTAGGTTGGAATCAGGCGAATCTTGCTTATCGTTAAATCCATCGCAAGCAGCCAACAAACTCAAGGCTAAGCTTAAAACTATGAATCGCCAAAACCTTTGCATAAAACTATTTAAGCCGCTCTAAATACATCGCGATAGCTGACATATTGGAACGCCAGCATTAACGTGGTGGCCAATAATAAGCAGGCAAAAACCAATAATGAGGTAAGCATTTGGCCTAATAACGGCGCCAAGCTGCTAATGATGCCCACCACAATACCCACCACTAGCATAGCGCCCACAATGCCTGCGGTTAGCATTAACCAAGACGCGCCTAAGGCAACCATGTATTGCAGTGAGCCTGCGATGCTGGATTTAATCGCTTTAATCACGCCGTAATTGTTAAACGCAATCAACATGGGCGAAAACCACGTCGCCATCATTAACGGTATCAACATTAAGCTTAATTTAAGCAGTAAAGGAATCATCGCCTGCATCATTTGCATGGCTTGCGATTCAGTCATTTCGGCTTTGCCTTGAGTGAATTTAAGCAGGCCTTCAATATCGCTATTTAAAATAAAACTCACCACAATGCCATACAACAAACAGATACCGCCCAGCGCCATTAGCGATGGGATTTTAGGCTTAACCAATTCAATCACTTCGTTTAAGGTTTGCTGCTTTTGCATATCGGCATTGCGGTACAACATAATGGCAAATGCCAGAAAAACCGGCCATAACAAAATTGAGAAAAACGCAAAAAACTGCAAGCCAGGAATAGATGGCAGCATCATAAATAGCCCGACATAAGCCAAGCCCAATAGCAGCCATTTACGCGGCGCGGTTTTAAATAAAGCCACGCTTTCTTTTACCCAGCTAATGCCTGTTTTGGTGCGCGATTCTAAGATTGCCATGATGATTTCCTGTGCGCTTAAAGGCTTTTAGCCAGCGCAATATGTTGCTGTAAAATGTGTTTAAAATGGTTTGGGTCTTTGGTATGCGTTAGCGCGCCATCGGCAGGGTAATAAAAATCGTATAAGCGCGATAACCAAAAACGCAGCGCGGCGCGGCGCAATAATGTGGGCCACAATTGCTGCTCTGCCGCTGAAAATGGCTTGACGCGCTGATACTCAGCTAAAAAATGGCTTAACTTTTCGTGGTCAATATTGCCTAAATCGCTGCCATTATGATGCAAGCACCATTCATTTACCGCAATCGCCACGTCATACGCCAGCACATCGTTGCAGGCATAATAAAAATCAATAAAGCCGCCTAATTGGTCATCGTCAAACAACACGTTATCGCGGAATAAATCGCCATGCACCACGCCGCGCGGCAGCTGGTTGCTATCCACATTTAATTGATACGTTAATTCCGTTTGCAACAATTGGCTATCACTAGCAATTAGCATTTTTGGCAGCACCAATTGCGCGGTTTTAATAAACCAATCTTGCCCGCGCTGATTATGGCCTTGTTGGGTAAATTGCTGACCAGCCACATGCATATTGGCCAAAGTAGCCGCCACCTGCGCCACTTGCGCCAAATTAGGTGTGGCAATGTCTTTGCCTTTAAGGCAACTGACCATTAAGGCTGGCTTATTTTTTAGCAGATGCAAGGCAACGCCATTTTTATCCGCAATTGGCGTTGGGCACAAAATATGGTGCTGCGCCAAATGTGCCATCAAATCGACAAAATACGGCAATTTGTCTAGGGTATTTTTCTCAAAAATCGTTAATACATAGCGATTATTTTGCGTGATGACAAAATAATTGGTATTGGTAATACCAGCGGCAATGCCTTTAAGCTCAATAATTTCGTCAAGCTCAAAATCGCGCAGCCAAGTGCGTACTTCTTCTAAATTAAGGGTAGTAAAAACAGACATTTTGCTCTACATAAAAATTAAGAGGGCACTGCCCTCCTAACGCGTTATTAAATAAGATTATTTTGAAAGATTGCCCTATTTAAAACTAGATTAAAATCTAAAAATAATCCATTTTGGCACGCTTAATGGTGGGTTTGGCCCAACGTTAACCCAGCCACCATCCGAATCTTCTTTGTGCAAATAATACGGTACGCCATGCTCAGGCGTTACTTTCATCATGTACATTTCACCGTTAACGCGGTATTCCTCAATGGTTTCTTTGCCTTTTTTGCGAATGGTAATTTGCGGCTCAATCGCAGGGTCATCCAAGGCCTCGCCATCCACTACTTTTGGCGGTGGCTGCACTTGTTCTAGCGGCTCTAAATTACTGGGCTGCGCGGCAAAGCTAGGGCTTGCCAGCAATAACGAAACAGCCAATATTGGCAGTGCTAATTTAAGTTTTTGCATCGCTAACATATGGATTTTGCCGCCAGATTAATTAAGTTAATTCATTCTAACAAAAGCGCGTTAAAAATGCAGGGTAAAACGGCTGTTGCTTATAAATATAGCTGAATTTTACGTTCGGCTGGCGTCAGCTCAAATCCAGTTAATTCGTAATGTTTAAAGATGGCATTCACAATCTCTTTGGGGTCATCAATCATTTGTATCAACGCCAAATCTTGCTCAGATGCCATGCCTTCCAGCACCATGCTATTTTTAAGCCAATCTACCAAGCCAGCCCAAAAATCTTTGCACACCAAAATAATAGGGATTTTGCGCGATTTACCGGTTTGCACCAGCGTAATCGCTTCCATTAGCTCATCTAAAGTGCCAAAACCACCCGGCATCACCACATAAGCGCTGGCGTATTTAACAAACATCACCTTGCGCATAAAAAAGTATTTAAAAGTAAGATCAATATCCTGAAAACCGTTGCCACTTTGTTCAAACGGCAACTCAATATTTAAGCCCACACTTGGCCCAACGCCAGCATACGCGCCCTTGTTAGCGGCTTCCATAATGCCCGGCCCACCGCCAGAAATCACGCTAAAACCAGCGTCTGATAGCAGGCGCGCAATGTCTTGTGTTAATTGATAATACGGGTGATCTGGCTTGGTGCGCGCGCTACCAAATATAGAAACGGCTGGCGTAATTTCTTTTAACCTTTCGGTCGCAGCGACAAATTCTGCCATAATCTCAAAAGCATGCCAGGATTCAGTTTCTGTGCTTGCGCCATTGAGTAATTCTGATTCGGTTATTTGTGGTAATTTTTTTATCATTTTATCGACTCAACAAATTCTGTTTATTAACTAAATATATCATCTATCGCCTATGAAAACGCTCTTACTTGTTGACGGCTCATCTTACTTATACCGCGCATTTCACGGCCTGCCCGATTTGCGCAACAAGGCCAATGAGCCTACTGGCGCCATTCGCGGCGTATTAAGTATGCTGCGAAAATTGCACAAAGATTACCCTGCTGATTATAGCGCGTGTGTGTTTGATGCAAAAGGCAAAACCTTTAGAGATGATATTTACCCAGAATACAAAGCCAATCGTCCCAGCATGCCAGACGATTTGCGCAGCCAAGTAGAGCCGCTGCATGCGGCGATTAAAGCCATGGGCTGGCCGCTGTTAATGGTGGATAACGTAGAAGCCGATGATGTGATTGGCTGCTTGGCCAAACAAGCTGAAAAACAAGGCTTACGAGTCATTATTAGCACTGGCGATAAAGATATTTCGCAACTGGTGAATGAGCATGTAACCGTGATTAACACCATGCCGAATGCCTTTAGAAGAGGCGATGAAATACTGGATATTGCAGGCGTTGAGGCGAAATTTGGCTTAAAACCAAGTTTAATTGTGGATTATTTAACATTGATTGGTGACACGGTTGATAATGTGCCAGGCGTTGAAAAAGTAGGCCCAAAAACCGCCTTAAAATGGCTGCAAGAATACGGTTCACTAGATAATATTATCGCGAATGCCGATAAATTTGGCGGCGTAGTGGGTGAAAATTTGCGTAAGGCTTTGGATTGGCTGCCGACTGGCCGTGAGCTAATTACCATTAAATGCGATTTGGATAGCTTTGAAGGCATGCCAGCTAGCTTTGAATCGCTAATGCTACAAAGCCAAGATAAAGCCACACTGGCGGCGTTGTATGACCGCTTTGATTTTAAAACTTGGCAGCGCGAATTGGGTGACGCAAGCCCAGAATTAAAAAGTGAGAGCGCAACAAATAGTCAGCAAACAGGCGACTTGTTTGGCAATACAACATCACCCGCACCCGTCATTCTGAGCACAGCGAAGAATCCAGTCGTTATCTCAACTCCAACAATTCATTATCAAGCCGTTACCACCCGCCATTTTGAAACGATATTAACGAATGAACAGCTAGACACTTGGCTGGCAAAACTGCAATCTGCCGCACTGATTTGTGTGGATACTGAAACCACTTCTTTAGAGCCGATGACCGCTAAAATCGTGGGCTTATCGTTTTCGGTTGAGGCTGGCAGCGGCGCTTATTTACCGCTTACGCATGATTATTTTGATGCGCCAGAACAGCTTAATTTTGCCGAAACGCTAAATAAAATTAAACCGATTTTAGAAAACGCTGACATTAAAAAAGTAGGCCAAAATTTAAAATACGACCAGCATATTTTAGCCAACCATGGCATTGCATTAAACGGCATTGCGCACGATACCATGCTGCAATCTTATGTGTTTGAATCGCACAAAACGCACGGCATGGATGCGTTATCAGAACGCCATTTAGGCATTACGCCGATTAGTTTTGAACAAGTGGCTGGCAAGGGGGCAAAAGCGGTTAGCTTTAATCAAGTGACGGTAGAAGTGGCGGCCGAATACGCGGCAGAAGACGCCGATATTACCTTGCAGCTGCATCAGGCTATGTATCCACTAGTTGCTGCAGACGCCAAATTGGATTTTATTTACAGTCAAATTGAAATGCCCAGTTCACAGATTCTATTTACCATTGAGCGCAATGGCGTGCTGATAGACCGCGATATGCTGAATATTCAAAGCAATGAAATCGGCGCCAAGTTGGTCGCGCTGGAAAATCAAGCCTATGAGTTGGCGGGCCAACCTTTTAACTTAGGCAGCCCTAAGCAATTGCAAGAAATTTTGTTTGATAAATTAGGTATTAAGCCGACAAAAAAAACGCCTTCTGGCGCGCCAAGTACCGATGAGGATGTGCTGCAAGAGTTAGCACTTGACCATCCGCTGCCCAAAGTGTTGTTGGAATATCGCGGATTAGCGAAATTAAAATCTACCTACACCGATAAGCTGCCGCGCATGATTAACGCCACTACTGGCCGCGTGCATACCAGCTACAACCAAGCCGTCGCCATTACTGGCAGACTAGCCAGTTCAGACCCTAATTTGCAGAATATTCCTGTGCGCAGCGCAGAAGGCCGTCGCATACGCGAAGCTTTTATTGCACCAAAAGGTTCGCATATCGTTTCTGCCGACTACTCACAAATTGAGCTGCGCATTATGGCGCACCTTTCACAAGACGCAGGCATGCTAGAAGCATTTGCCAATAACGAAGATATTCACCGCGCCACCGCCGCTGAGATTTTTGGCGTAGAACGTAGCGCGGTGGATAACGAACAACGGCGCTATGCAAAAGTAATTAACTTTGGCTTAATTTACGGCATGAGCGCCTTTGGCCTAGCGCAAAACCTGAATATTGAGCGCAGCGCGGCAGCCAGTTATATAGAACGCTACTTTGCGCGCTACCCAGGTGTACGCGAATACATGCAAAACACCCGCGAAATTGCCAAAGCGCAAGGCTATGTAGAAACCTACTTTGGCCGCCGATTATGGGTGCCCGAAATCAACAGCCCCAATGTGCAAAGAAGAAACGGCGCCGAACGCGCCGCCATCAACGCCCCCATGCAAGGTACAGCCGCAGATTTGATTAAATTGGCCATGATTGCGGTGGATAAATGGTTAAGGGAAGAAAAATTACAGACTAAATTGATTATGCAAGTGCACGATGAGCTGGTGCTAGAAGTGCCTGATAGTGAACTTGAATTGGTTAAAAACACACTACCAACATTGATGCAAAATGTGGCCAAATTATCTGTGCCGATGCTAGCGGAAGTAGGTGTGGGTAGTAATTGGGAAAGTGCGCATTAATTTTAAATAAATTAAATATCAATTCTTAAATATTATCAACAAACAAAAAATAAAATGGCTAAAAGAAAAAGACAAAAAAACTTATTTGAAATAGCTTTTCAAGAAAACTGGGGATTCTCTTTCGCGATTGGCACCACTGTATTGGTGCTAATTTTATTAGTTCTGCCTAGCATTTCAAATCCTATACTGGGGGCATTTGCAAAAGCGTTAAAACCAATAGGCGTGGTATTTTCAATCGTTTTTTACCTAATAGCCTTTTTTAAATTTTTGCAACAAGATAAAGCAATTCGCAACAGCGTAATTGAAAACAGAAACGAACCAAATCTACACGCTAAAAACGTGGTCTCACCCTTATTAAATCCAACAAACGCAAAGCATACACAATCTGCCGAAAAACCCATCACCTGGACGCTCAAGCTAATACAAGACTTAGAATGGAAAAGGTTTGAAGAGCTTTCAGTCGCCTATTATTTAGAAAAAGGCATTAAAGCAGAGAAAACTCCATTAGGAGCAGATGGAGGTATTGATATTAAGTTGTACCAAGATGATTTGGGCAAAGCTACTACTATTGTCCAATGCAAAGCATGG
>JAYWCF010000350.1:0-2776 GCA_043780715.1 Methylotenera sp.
TAAATTGAATGCCAAGTTACAGTTGGTTGGGACCATTGAGCCAGCAATCAAACCTTTAGTGGAGCAATATTTAAAACAAGAAAATATTGAACATATTCCTTTCACCTTTGATTTATCGGATATTTATAAAAATGCCGATGTATTCGTATTGTCAAGCTTAGAAGAAGGCAGTCCGTTGGTTACTTATATGGCTTTTGGCGCAGGCTTGCCTTTGTTAGTAAGTCCCATGGGCGGTGGCGGGGTAGTATCAGATGGCGAGGATGCAGTAGTTATTGACCCTCATGATGAAGCAACATGGATTGCTCAATTACAACATCTAGCCACTGATGTGGTATTCAGGACAAAATTAGCGCATCATTCAAAGCTAAAAGCGCCATATTATTTATGGGATGCCGTTGCCAAAAGGCGTTTAGATTTACTGCAGCAATGAAAAATACATGATAACTTTCTAAGAATGATAATTTATCAATCATTTTTGCTTTGCATAGCTTAGTGTTGTAAGCAAAAAAATATTAATTCAATATCTTTTTTTCATCCTTATGTTATAAATAGTTTGAAAATTTAACTAGAAAACGAAACATGCGCGTTACTTACATCATTAATCAATACCCAAAAGTTAGCCATACTTTTATTCGTCGCGAAATTTTAGCTTTAGAGCGTTTAGGATTTAGCGTACAGCGCATTGCAATGCGCGGTTGGAATGACGTGCAAATTGATCCAGAAGATATTAATGAACATATTAAAACGCAATATGTGCTGAAAAACGGTGCAATTCCATTGTTAATATCAGCGCTTAAAATGCTAATTAGTCAGCCATGTGCGTTTGCAGCCGCACTAAAATTAGCCATAAAAATGGGTTTTAAAGCTGATAGATCGCTTGTTTTTCATCTGATTTATTTGCTTGAGGCCTGTCAAGCGTCTATCTGGTCTAGCCAGTTTAAAGCTGAGCATATTCATGCGCACTTTGGTACAAATCCAAGTGAGATTGCTATGTTGATGGGTGTGCTGGGTAATGTTCCATACAGCTTTACCGTGCACGGCCCAGAAGAGTTTGACCGCCCACAGTTTTTAAAAATAGCAGAGAAAATTCAGCGTTCTAAATTTACAGTGGCTATTTCTTCATTTGGCAAAAGTCAGTTGCAGCGTTGGGTGGCATTTTCACAATGGCCAAAAATCAAAATTGTGCATTGTGGTTTGGAATCCAGTTTTTACAATGTAGATTCAGTTGCGTTGCCAACAAAACCTAAATTGGTTTGCGTAGGGCGCTTATGCGAACAAAAGGGCCAGCTTTTATTAATTGAAGCGGCAAAAATATTAGTCGATAAACAGATTGATTTTGAGCTGGTGCTAGCAGGCGACGGCGAAATGCGGCATGAAGTTGAAGCATTAATTGCGCAGTACGTATTGCAAAATCGCGTCACAATTACCGGTTGGATTAGTAGTAGTGCCGTTAGGCAGCATATATTAGATGCCCAACTATTAGTATTGCCAAGCTTTGCTGAAGGATTGCCAGTGGTGATTATGGAAGCAATGTCACTTAAACGACCCGTTATTTCGACTTACATTGCTGGTATTCCAGAGTTGATTAAACATTACGAAAATGGCTGGTTGTGTGTGGCAGGTGATGTGGATAGCTTGGCGCTTACCATGCAAACAGCCCTAGCGACGCCCATTGAGCAGCTACAAAAAATGGGTGAGGTTGCTTACCAGCATGTGACGGCTAGACATAATATTGATACTGAAGCCAGCAAGCTTGCTCAGTTAATGCAAGGCTAAGCTACCATGATGTTACAGATTTTTCTTATTTTCATTATTGCCTTATTAGCAGTGCCAGTGGCTGTTTTGGCTATACAAGTATTAGCCGCTTTAGCTTATTCAAAAAAGCCTATTACATTAGCAACTGACCCAACTACTAAGTTGGAAATTTTAATGCCTGCACACAACGAATCGTTAGTGATTGCAGAAACTATTGAAAACTTAATTCCAGCGCTTAAATCAGCCAGTCAAATATTAGTCGTTGCTGATAATTGCAGCGATGAAACGGCCAGTATTGCCAGAAATTTAGGTGCCACAGTGATTGAGCGGCATCACCAAACCCTGCGTGGCAAGGGTTATGCGCTGGATTTTGGCTTGCAATATTTAAAAGCTAGCCCACCCGATGTGGTGATTGTGATTGATGCGGATTGTATGGCAAATACTGACGCCATTTCGCAACTTACCAGTGCTTGCATCAAGCATCAGCGTCCCATTCAAGCCTTATATTTAATGCAAGCACAACCGAACCCAAGCTTAAAGCAACGTATTGCGGCGTTTGCTTGGCTGGTTAAAAATTATGTGCGTCCTCTAGGCTTTAATGTTCTGGGCTTGCCTTGTCAGTTAATGGGCACTGGAATGGCTTTTTTGTGGCAGGATATTACAGCCATTCACTTGGCCACTGGCCATATTGCAGAAGACATGAAAATGGGTGTTGATTTGGCGCGTATTAACAAAGCGCCCCTTTTTCTGCCCCAAGCATTGGTTACCAGCACATTTCCTGTTGACCAAGGCGCTACTAAAACTCAGCGCGCACGCTGGGAACATGGGCATTTAAATGTAATTGCCAGTGATGCGCCTGCTTTATTTATAGAAGCAATTGCTAGCAGGAATAAGCAAATGTTAGGGTTGTGCATGGTCTTGACCAGACGGTAATCGTCCGAGCCCGCGCCCTCGACCATGTAGCAGGCCAGCGTCCAGGGGCTACCCGAAAAACCGATCAGCGGCACCCGCCCGTTGAGCG
>JAYWCF010000351.1:0-7719 GCA_043780715.1 Methylotenera sp.
TGGCTTATTGGCCGATTTAGGCCATATTTTAAGTGCATCCAATTGCGGTGCAAGGCTGGATTTATCAGCAATTCCGTGTATTGAACCATTAAAAAATTCGCTACAAAATCCAGCATCACAAGGCTATATTTTAGCTGGCGGCGATGATTACGAATTGTGTTTTACCGCAGCAAAATCCGCGCGCGATAGTATTTTAGCCATCAGCAAACAGATTAATTGCCAACTAAGCATGATTGGTGAAATTGATGCTGGCAATGACTTAAATGTGATGTTTCAACAACAAAAACTTAGCATTTCAAAAAAAGGTTTTGATCATTTTGGCTAATCCTAATCAGCCCAATTTCAAGCTTCTAATCGCGCACCCAGCGCATTTTATTTCGCTGGGTTTTGGTAGCGGCTTAGCGCCAAAAGCACCGGGCACATTTGGCACCTTGGTAGGTTTGCCCCTATTTTGGCTGATTTCTGGCTTATCGTTTTATCTGCAAGTTGGCGTTATTACTTTGCTATTTTTGGTCGGCATTTATTGTTGCGATAAAACTGGCAAAGCGCTGGGTGTTAGCGATCATGGCGGCATTGTTTGGGATGAAATAGTCGCCATTATGTTAGTGCTTACTATCACGCCGATACAATGGAAATGGTGGTTAATCGCCTTTTTGCTATTCCGGCTATTTGATATTTGGAAGCCTTACCCGATTTGTTATTTTGACGCTAAACTTAAAAATGGTTTTGGCGTTATGTTTGATGATTTATTAGCCGCTATTTACGCTATTTTAGTGATGAAATTTATTTTATGGCCGCTATCACAACTTTAGCCACTGAACTTGGCGCAACACTTAAAGCGCGCGGCTTAATGTTGGCGCTGGCAGAATCTTGCACTGGCGGCATGGCGGCCGAAGCAGTTACCAGCATTGCAGGCAGCTCTGCTTGGTTTGACCGCGCATTTATTACCTACAGCAACCAAGCCAAAATAGACATGCTGGGCGTTAGCAATCAAACCTTAATGCAGTTTGGCGCGGTAAGCGAACAAACGGCGGCAGAGATGGCACAAGGTGCACTAAAATTCAGCCTAGCGCAAATCAGCGCCAGTATTACTGGCATCGCAGGGCCAGATGGCGGCACAGCAGAAAAACTCGTTGGAACCGTTTGTTTTGGTTTTGCGTTAAAAAGCAGCCTTAAAACCAGTATTGGTACCAGCACGCAGTATTTCACTGGCTCACGCGAATCCGTTCGCCAGCAAGCGACTATCTACGCAATTAATCAATTATTAGCGTTAATGCGCGCCGCTTAAATTGCGTGGAAATTAGTGATGTCCATGGTGATGCCCGTGACCACGATAACCAGGATTTCCGCCATTACCCCAACCATTATTGCCCCAGCTATTATCATAATAACGTGACTGATAGCCGTAATTTTGATAACCAAAAGACACGTCAGGCGCATAACTATAGACTGGTGGCGCTGAACGATAATACACAACAGGCGGCGCGTTGTAATAAACCACAGGCGGCCCAGCATAATACTGCGCTTGCGGGTAACCGTAACCACCCACATTAATACCGATATTAAATGAATCACGCGCCACTGCACTCGAAATTGAAGCAACGCCAATGGCTAACGCCACAATGGCTGAACGGAATATTTTCATCGTAAAACTCCTTTAAAAATAATTGTCACTTAAATAAAACGTCTATAAAAGTATATCGTTGACGCTTTATTAATACGCTAAATGATATGGGTGTTTTTGTAGCGCTAATACCCACGCAAATTTAATCCAACAATTAATAAAATTCTCATGCAAACTATTCAAATCAAAGCATGCTCTTAGCTTACGCTAACACGCGAAATATGAAATAATGGTAAGTTAATTTAAGTAATAAAAATCAAAGGTAAAACCACATGGATGACAACAAAAGCAAAGCACTTGCCGCCGCTCTTTCGCAAATTGAAAAACAATTTGGCAAAGGCTCAATTATGCGTATGGGCGATGCTGATATTGGCGAAGATATTCAATCTGTTTCAACTGGCTCACTCGGTTTAGATATCGCTTTAGGCATTGGCGGTTTACCGCGCGGACGTGTGATTGAAATTTACGGCCCAGAATCATCAGGCAAAACAACACTAACTTTATCGGTAATTGCCGAAATGCAAAAAGTTGGTGGTGTTGCCGCGTTTATTGATGCAGAACACGCGCTAGACCCGCAATATGCCGCAAAATTGGGCGTAAATGTGCCAGATTTATTAATCAGCCAACCAGATACAGGCGAGCAAGCGCTTGAAATTGTAGATATGTTAGTGCGTTCAGGCTCTGTGGATATTGTAGTGATTGACTCTGTGGCCGCTTTAACGCCACGCGCCGAAATTGAAGGCGAAATGGGCGATTCACACATGGGCTTGCAAGCGCGCTTAATGTCGCAAGCCTTGCGTAAACTTACTGGCAATATCAAACGCACCAACACTATGGTGATTTTTATTAACCAAATCCGCATGAAAATTGGCGTAATGTTTGGTAACCCAGAAACCACTACTGGCGGTAACGCGCTTAAATTCTACGCTTCTGTGCGTTTGGATATTCGCCGCACTGGTGCGATTAAAAAAGGTGATGAAGTCACTGGCTCTGAAACACGCGTAAAAGTAATCAAAAACAAAGTAGCGCCGCCGTTTAAACAAGCCGAATTCGATATTATGTATGGCGAAGGCATTTCACGTTTGGGCGAAGTGATTGAGCTAGGTTCAAATTTAAAATTTGTGGAAAAAGCTGGCGCTTGGTATAGCTACAATGGCGAAAAAATTGGTCAAGGTAAAGAAAACGCCAAAGAATATCTGCGTGAACACCCAGAAATGGCCGCCGAAATTGAAGCTAAAATCCGCGCAAACGCTAAAAAATTAGCCGATGCAATGCCATCTGCACGCACTGAGGATGATTAATTTAGGATGTAATTTAAGCTTAACCATTGGGATTTTAAGTGTTTAATAAAAAATCTCAGCCTGAAAAATCTTTACGTCAGCGTGCGCTAGAATATTTAGGCAAGCGCGAATATTCATACAAAGAGTTAGGGCAAAAATTAAAGCCCTATCTTGATGAAAATGACGATATGGATAGCATCACAGCGATTTTGGATGATTTTAAAACGCGCGGCTGGTTAAGTGACGCGCGCTTTACCGAACAAATGGTGCATGCACGCCGCGCCAAGTTTGGTAGTAGCAAAATCATTCATGAATTGCGCGAAAAAGGCGTTGAAAGCACGCTAATAGAAGGCGCGGCAGAGCAATTAAAAGAAACAGAATTGGTAAGCGCCAAAGAAATTTGGCA
Source organism: Methylotenera sp. (assembly GCA_043780715.1). GTDB lineage: Bacteria > Pseudomonadota > Gammaproteobacteria > Burkholderiales > Methylophilaceae > Methylotenera_A. Next base: position 3,311 of record JAYWCF010000351.1, read on the forward strand.
AAAAAAATATAAAAATGCACCCGCAAACCGCGATGAATGGGCAAAACAAGCCCGTTTCTTACAAAGTCGCGGGTTTAGTTTTGACACTATAAAAAAAGTACTTAACACTCAAACAGATGACGATTAAATTAAGCAACCCTATCCCCGGCAAAGCGCCTAGCTCAAACGAAATCCGCCAAGCATTTTTAGATTTCTTTGCTTCCAAAGGCCATGAAATCGTTGCTTCTAGCTCGCTGGTGCCGCATGGCGACCCTACCCTGCTTTTTACCAACGCAGGTATGAACCAGTTTAAAGATGTGTTTTTAGGCTTTGATAAACGCAACTATACGCGCGCGACCAGTAGCCAAAAATGTGTACGCGCTGGCGGCAAACATAACGATTTAGAAAACGTGGGCTATACCGCGCGTCACCATACTTTCTTTGAAATGTTGGGCAATTTTAGCTTTGGCGATTACTTTAAAGTTGAAGCAATAAGCTATGCGTGGGAATTGCTAACCGAAGTCTTTAAACTACCAAAAGATAAATTAACCGTCACCGTTTATGCAGACGATGATGAAGCTTACGATATTTGGCACAACACCATTGGGGTGCCTAAAGAACGCATTATCCGCATTGGCGATAACAAAGGCGCACGTTACGCATCAGATAACTTTTGGATGATGGGTGATACTGGCCCTTGCGGCCCTTGTACAGAAATTTTCTACGACCATGGCGACCACCATTTTGGCGGCTCACCGGGTAGCCCAGATGAAGATGGCGACCGTTTTATTGAAATCTGGAATAACGTCTTTATGCAATTTAACCGCGATGAAGCGGGCGTAATGCATAAATTGCCTAAACCAAGTGTAGATACGGGTATGGGTTTAGAACGTATTTCGGCTGTATTGCAGCATGTGCATGCCAATTACGAAATCGATATATTTACCGCTTTAATTAATGCCGCTGCGCGCGAAACGCATACTGCCGATTTAAACAGCCCCAGCCTAAAAGTGCTGGCTGACCATATCCGCGCCTGCTCATTTTTAATTGCCGATGGCGTGATTCCTGGTAACGAAGGCCGCGGCTATGTGCTGCGCCGTATTATCCGCCGCGCCATTCGCCATGGCTATAAATTAGGTTCGCGAAAAGCGTTTTTCCATAAAATGGTGGCCGATTTAGTCGCTGAAATGGGCTTTGCTTATCCTGAATTAAACGCTAATCAAGCGCGCATCACTGATATGCTAAAACTTGAAGAAGACCGTTTCTTTGAGACCATTGAAAACGGCATGGCGATTTTGGAAACAGAACTTTCAAATTCAGAAAGTAAAATAGTAAGTTTAGTTGGTACTTCAAGTAGTTCTAGTAATGCATCTGGAGCAATGAAGACAATTATAAGCGGCGAAATAGCTTTCAAGTTGCACGATACCTACGGTTTCCCATTAGATTTAACCGCCGATATTTGCCGCGAACGCGATGTATCAGTAGATACCGCCGCATTTGATGCCGCCATGGCGCGCCAGAAAGAACAAGCGCGCTCTGCGGGTAAATTCAAAATGGCGGCTAACTTAGAATACTCAGGCAATAGCACCGATTTCAAAGGTTACGATTCGCTAGACGCAAGCGCAACCGTTTTGGCACTTTATAAAGACAGCATCGCAGTAGAATCACTAAACGAAGGTGAGCAAGGTGTTGTGGTGCTAGATAGCACGCCGTTTTACGCTGAATCTGGCGGCCAAATTGGTGATAACGGCATATTAAAATCTGAAAACGGTATTTTTGCAGTAGAAGATACGCAAAAAATTCAAGCCGCTGTATTTGGGCATCATGGTGTATTAAAAACAGGCTCGCTTAAAGTTGGCGACACAGTAAAAGCCAATGTGGATATTGCATCACGCAACAATACCATGCGCAACCACTCGGCCACACATTTGATGCACAAAGCCTTGCGTGAAGTATTGGGTGAGCATGTGCAACAAAAAGGTAGCTTAGTGGATTCTGATAAAACGCGTTTTGACTTTGTGCATAACGCACCGATGACGGGTGCTGAAATCGCCAAGGTAGAAGCGATTGTGAACGCAGAGATTCTAAGCAATGCCGCTACTCAGGCGCGGGTGATGGATATTGAGTCCGCACAAAAAACTGGTGCCATGATGCTGTTTGGTGAAAAATATGGCGATGAAGTACGCGTGTTAGATATCGGTTCCAGCCGTGAATTGTGCGGTGGCACGCATGTAAGCCGCACAGGCGATATTGGATTATTTAAAATTATTGGCGAAAGTGGTGTTGCTGCTGGCGTACGCCGTGTTGAGGCGACCACTGGCAATGGCGCGCTGAAATTAATCAATGCGCAACAAACCTTAATTACGCAATTAGCTAGCGATTTAAAAGCGCCTGCTGCTGAAGTAGTTAATAAAGTGGCGCAATTGTCTGATCACGCTAAAGCCTTAGAAAAAGAATTAGCGCGTTTAAAATCTAAATTGGCATCTAGCCAAGGCGATGATTTGGTCAGTCAAGTGATTGATATTGCTGGCGTTAAAGTATTAGCCGCCACGCTGGAAGGCGCTGATGCAAACGCTTTGCGCGAAACCATGGATAAGTTAAAAGATAAACTTAAATCAGCCGCGATTGTTTTAGCCAGTGTAAATGAAGGTAAAGTAAGCGTAGCAGCAGGCATTACACCTGATTTAATCAGTAAAATGAAAGCAGGCGATTTGGTGAACTTTGTGGCTAGCCAAGTGGGCGGCAAAGGCGGTGGCAAGCCAGATATGGCAATGGCAGGCGGTACCGATGCCAGCCAATTACCAAAAGCGCTGGCAAGCGTAAAAGAGTGGGTTAGCGCTAAACTAATTTAACCCAATAAAAAATTCAAACCAGTAAAGTTTATTAAACCCAGTAAAGTTTATTAAAACCAGTAAAATTTAATTAACAATTTTTTAAGTAATCTTAAGAGTTAAAAATGGCATTAATTGTACAAAAATACGGTGGTACTTCTGTTGCGAATCCTGAGCGTATTCGTAATGTGGCTAGGCGTGTAGCGCGTTACAAAGCGATGGGGCATCAAATTGTCGTTGTCGTTTCGGCGATGTCTGGCGAAACCAATAAGTTGATGGCGCTAGCAAAAGAAGTGATGGCAGAGCCAGATCCGCGCGAATTAGACGTGATGATTTCGACCGGCGAGCAAGTGACTATTGCCATTACGGCACTAGCGTTAATGGAGCTGGGCATTAAGGCCAAAAGCTACACGGGCGCGCAGGTTAAAATTTTAACCGATGATTCGCACACGAAAGCGCGCATCTTGGATATTGATGACCATAATCTTAAGCAAGACTTAAATGATGGCTATGTATGCGTGGTTGCTGGCTTTCAAGGCGTTGATGAATTTGGCAATATCACCACATTAGGCCGTGGCGGCTCTGATACCACTGGCGTGGCTCTTGCCGCGGCTTTAAAAGCGGATGAATGCCAAATCTATACCGATGTTGATGGTGTTTATACAACAGACCCACGCGTAGTGCCTGAGGCGCGTCGCTTAGATAAAATCACCTTTGAAGAGATGTTAGAACTGGCTTCTCAGGGCAGCAAAGTGTTGCAAATTCGCTCTGTAGAATTTGCCGGTAAATATAAAGTGAAACTACGTGTGCTTTCAAGCTTTGAAGATGAAGGCGACGGCACATTAATTACATTTGAAGAAGAAGATTCTTCAACAAAAAACAAGGAAAACGAAATGGAAGACCCAATCATCTCTGGCATTGCGTTTAATCGCGACGAAGCCAAAATTATCGTACTAGGCGTGCCAGATAAACCTGGTATTGCCTACCAAATCTTAGGCCCAATTGCTGATGCTAATATCGATGTGGATATGATTATTCAAAACACAGGCGCAGACGGCACAACCGACTTTACCTTTACCGTGCACAAAAATGAAATGGGCAAAGCCTTAGCGGTATTGCGCGACAAAGTCCAAAACCACATCAATGCACGCGAAATCAGCGGCGATGATAAGATCGCTAAAGTATCGGTGGTTGGCATTGGCATGCGTTCACACGTAGGAATCGCCAGCCAAATGTTCCGCACATTGGCCGAAGAAGGCATCAATATTCAAATGATTTCGACCTCAGAAATCAAAATTGCCGTGGTAATCGATGAAAAATACATGGAACTTGCGGTAAGAGTTCTGCATAAAGCGTTTGAATTAGAAGAAGCTTAAAACAAAAAACCATGAATAGGCTCAATTAGCCTTGGCGTAAACCGAGTTTTAATTGATTTTTAAGGCAATTTACAGTAATATCGCGCCCTTAATTCAGTAACTTGAATTGATAGCGTAACAGTAACAAAACGGAGAGCTGGCCGAGTGGTCGAAGGCACTTCCCTGCTAAGGAAGCATACGGGCTTAAATCTGTATCGAGGGTTCGAATCCCTCGCTCTCCGCC
>JAYWCF010000352.1:0-7704 GCA_043780715.1 Methylotenera sp.
AATCTACCGATAGCTTGCCTGATTCAATGCGGCGGCCAGCAAACTTGCCAGAATAAGGCGTGAGTCGATTCATTTCTACATTGGTAAACGACACTTTTAAATCGGTGAATTGCGTGGCTTTAAAAGGCTTAACGCTACCGCGCACTCTGGCAGAACCATACTCATCCACCTTGCCATCCAGCTCAACTTGCGCGGTGGCGTTGGGGTTGGTGGCAATGCCATTAATCACGCCCGAAAGCGCATGAATATTGGTACCAAATTGTGGCGTAAGCGATAAATCCGCAAATTCCACTTTGGCGTCATCAATTCGCATGGTTTCAATGCTAACGGGGAACGCTTCTGGCTCATTGCTATCTGGCGCCGCGGATATTGGCGCGGCTACAATCTCAGCCGCAGGTGTTGCTAATTTCGGCTTGGCTAAATCGTTGCTAGCGGCTGCTAATTCTGGCTTAACCAATGTAGGCGTGGCCACCACACTAGGGGCATTAGCTTCCGCTTGACTGCGTAAAACGCGTGAAATATTGGTACTTTTGTCTGGGTTGATAATAAATTTGCCCACCGGTTGGCGAATATTGAGTGAAGCCATATGCAGGTGATTTGGCGCTAGTGAGAAGGCAAGGCTATCGCTGGCCACTTGTTCCCATGCCAAAAACGGCGCGTTATTGGCTTCCTCAACCAAGGCTAGCTTATCTACGCTAAAGCCACCGTTAAAGTTAACGGCCAATGCAGACATATCTTTGAGGGTGAGTTTGCCATTAAGGTTGGCGTTGCCGTCATTTAGTTTTAGCAAGGCAAATTGGTTGATGTAAGGCGCAAATGGCTTAAACGAAACGCCTGCTACTTTTAGCTGTAAATCGGCATTAAGTGGCGCAGGCGCTAGTTTGCCTTGCGCTTCAAAACGGCCGCCCTGCACAATATTAAAGCTACTTTTAATGGGTATCGCACGCCTTAAATCTTGCGACGCATCGCGCGCTTCTAAGGCTAATTTTTGAATATCCAACACCACTGGGCCGCTTGGGCTTTGGTCTTCAATATGCAATTCACCTTCTGCCAAGGCCAGCTTTTTAAGTGCCAATTTCCATTCAGCTTGGTTGCTTGTGTTTTTATTGCTGCTGGATTTTTGTGCTGTAGACGACGTAGCCAAAATACGTTGCCAATTTAGCGGCGCGTTGGGCGCATGAATAATCTCCGTTTTTAAGCCAGAAAACATTACCGATTGCACGCTCACTTGCTGCGGTTTAAGCAAAATATCGCCTTGGCTGATTTGCACGTTTTGGAGTGTGGCGACTGGTTTGTTAAACAAGCTGGATTTAAGCGCAATTTGGCTGAGTTTGGTATCCAAACCGCGAATTTCCCAATCGCCTGCAGGATTATTCACAGCAAAATCCACATTAATATCGGCAATATTAAGTTGCAAGGGGTTGCTAAAACTGTTGTCTTGCGCATTTAATTTCCAATTTTTAAGCGCAATATTGGCAATATCCACGCCAAATGCAGGCTTAACGTTTTCGCTGTCATTTACTTTGTTTGGCGTTTCAGCGGCAGTAATAGCCGTCTGCTTATCGCTACTAAACACGGCTTGCCAATTAAGTTGGCCTGCTTTATTAATGTTGGCCGTTACCGCGCCATCAGCCAACAAGACTTGCTCAATATTGGCCTGCGACTTTGCTAAATCCAGCGCGATATTTTGCAGCGCAATATCTGGTACAGATAACAAAGTTTGTTGCTGGTGGGTGATATTAAGTGCAGATAGGTTCACATTTAGCTGTTCAAACGCTAATTGCGCCTGTGCTTGCTGGCTAAAATCCAGCGCGGGCAATGTGGCATGCAGATTGTTAAGTGTAATAGCGCTGGCTTGGTTTGGGCGCACACTCAAGTCATTCAGTGACACATCAAGATTTTGCAGCGCAATTTTTAAGTGTGTCTGATTGCTTAAATCTAAGCGCGGGACCGTTATTTTCAGCGATTCAGCATGCACTTCACCCACATTATCCACTATGGCATTAAGCTGATTTAAGCCTAAATTAATGCCGTTTAAAACCAACTTTGGTTTATCTTGCGGCAAACTAAAGTCATAGTCAAACGCGGTTTGTATGACACCCGCATTGGCTTTAAATGGCCATTGTGCGTCTTTAACAATGCTTAATAACTTGCTTAATGGCACGCCCTCAATCGCCACGCTGCCTTTAGAGGCCACAGGGTTCACGCCCATGTCACCTTTCCATTTAAGCGTGCCGCCCTGCTCTGCAAATGTGGCGGCAACCAGGTAATCGCCACGGTCTTTGGGTAAGGTAGAAAAGCCATCCAGCTCAAAATTAAGTGGGCTTAATTCGGCTTTAAATGGCGTTGCGCGATGATTATCCGCGTATTGCACGTTGCCTTGTTTTACCTGAATATGCGCGATTACCACGCGCGGAATAGTGTCGCTAGGCGGCGAAGGGTCTTCGTTCAGCTTAGTTATAAGCGCTGTCCAATTAAGTGTGCCTTTGGGCGAAATGGCGACCAAACCTTTCGGTTCAATTACCGTAATTTCTTTAAATTTCCAAGCTAAATTGAAAATGCCGCTGGCTTCTAAATCCACCACCAATTGCTTTGCGCTGGCAAGCGGTGCATGGCTTTTTTCGCTTAACTTAAAGTCGTCTACAGTCAGTTTTAGTCGAAACGGGTCAAACGTTACCTTACCAACACTGGCTTCACTCGCCAGCTGTTTATCGGCAATCCAAGGAACCAATTTTTTAGCTAACGGATTAATAGCAAAGTAGCTAAACAATACATAAAACAAAGCCAAACCAATGACGATTTTGGCTGGCAAGGTAAGCAGAAATCGCTTAGCGGTATTGAGTGTTTGTTGATAGTTCATTTTTTTGTAAGCTTAACAAAATGTTGCGCACAGGGGTAGGTATGGCGGCGGCAATGGCTTCTTGAATCGGCAGCCAAATATGTGCTCTGGTATTTGGCTTGGATTGGGCAACTATATGCCTGCCGCCCATTGTTAACAAGGGCTGCGGCGTAATGGCCAATTTGTAATGGCTAAACGCATGCTGCACTACGGCCAGCGGTTCTTGTGGCTCGGTGCTCAAGCCAAAACGATTTAGCGCGACTTCTGCACCAATTTCTTCCATGCCAATTTCGGGCAAACTCCATAAGCCGCCCCAAATGCCGCTGGAAGGACGCTTTTCTAGCATCACTTCATTTTGGTGAATCAGCAGCAGCATGGTCACGCTTTTTTCAGGAATGATTTTGCGCGGTTTTGGCGTGGGTAAACTTTTAACCAAATTTTGCGCCAGCGCCTCACAACTAGTGTTCACAGGGCAAATGGTGCATTTTGGCTTGGTGCGCGTGCACAGCGTGGCGCCTAAATCCATTAAACCTTGCGTGTAGCTAATGGCATTTTGGGTATTTTCTGAACCTTGCGGATTTTCGCGTTCGGCAATTTTCCATAATTGTTGCGCCACTTTTGGCGCGCCAGTGTAGCCTGCGATATTAAAATGCCGTGCAAAAACGCGCTTAACATTGCCGTCTAAAATCGGTTGCGGCAGGTTTAATGCAAAAGTTGAAATAGCAGCAGCGGTAGAGCGGCCAATACCCGCAAGGCTTTGAATATCGTCAAAATTGCTGGGAAAAGCGCCAGCAAAATCATCCACAATTGTTTGCGCAGCCGCATGCAAATTGCGCGCGCGAGAGTAATAACCCAAGCCGCTCCAATACTGTAAAACTTCCTCTTGGCTTGCTGAAGCTAGCGCGGCAATGCTGGGAAATCGCTGCATAAATTTAGCGTAATAGCCAATCACAGCCGTTACCTGGGTTTGCTGCAGCATGATTTCTGAAACCCAAATTGCATAAGGGTCAACCGGCTGATTTAATTTGGGTTGCCAAGGCAAATCGTGGCGACCGTGCTGCTTCTGCCAATTAATAATGCGTTGCGAAAATGAAGTCATATGATTTTAGGATTGCTTTGCTTTTCTAGCCAGTATATTGCAACATACTGGCTAGTCGATTAACCAAATAGGAAATGAAAATGAAACAAGTTTTACTGATGTTGTTTTGCGCTAGCGTATTGGCCGCCTGTGTTGTTGTGCCGCCTGGTCACGATCCTAATGGTCCTGGCAATAGTGAAAATGCGCCTGGTCACAACAAACATCGCAATGGCACCGGCAATAGCGAAAACGCACCAGGACATAATAAATAGATACAAATAGTTAAGTTTTAAAAATTAGTTTCAAGCTTACTTTTAAAAATTAAATAGCTCTTTAAGCGCTTTTTCTTTGGCTTGTTCTTTTAACGATTTTGGTTCGTCAGCCGGTGCAGGCGCTGATTGAGCAGGTGCCGTTTCAGTACCTGCCGCCGCCGCATCTGCTGGTTTTTTCTTATTCAGTAAGCCTTTTAACGCGTCTAATTTATTGTCGCCGCCAATTAATTCTTTAACAGCAGCGCCTTTTTCGCCACCTACTTTATCCAGCAATTTAGATTGCGTTAGTGCTGTGCCAAGTGCTGCGAAATCCATGCCGTATTTGGGGCTGGCAAAGGTGCCAGAGATTTTTAGTGGTATGCCAATACCGCTTAAATCGTCCAGCTCGGCCCCGCCCTGACCTTTTAGCGATTTCACAATAGTCGGTTTAGCAAGGTAATTGATGGTTTCATTCGCAATATCAATATCGCCGCGGCTATCGCCTTTTGCAAGTCGTAACACAGGCGCTTTCATGGCTAAATCTTCATTATGCGCTACGCCATTTTTAATGCTAAAAGTGGCGGTTAATTCACTAAAATCGGTTTTTTTGGTTTTGTCTGCGTTAGCATCTTTGGTTTTTAAAATATTCACTTTGCTTTTAAGTTCGCGAATACTTCCCGCAATATCCACACCTTTTAGCGCGCCATCCGCCAAATTAAGCGCCGCACTGCCTGCCAACGCTTTTTTAAGCGCGTTTACGCTAGCGCCTTGCGTGGTCACATCTACATTCACGCTACCGGTGCCGCTTAACATATCATTATTAATGGCATCTACCATTAATGGCCCAATGGAAACACTTTTCATATTTTGCTGAAAAGTAATCACAGGCGTGGCGCGCGCATCTACTTTTAGCAGGCCGCTCATGCTGCCTTGATATAAATTAGCCGAAAAAGGCGAAAGCGTTGCAATGCCGCCATTGGCTTTAAGGCCCACATTCACGTTTTGCGTTTTAACATTGGCTAGTTTTAATTTGCCAATTTTCGCCTCACCAGAGGCATTAAGCTTTTTTAGCGCGCTCAAATCTATGGGCGTATCGGCGCTGCTTTTGTTGCTAGATTCGCCTTTGGTAATGTATCTATCGGCGTCTAATTGGTCGATATTAAGCGCAAAATTAAAAGCGGGATTGCTAAACTGAGTAATGCCCAAATTAGCACTAATTTGGCTATCGTCCACCTTAGCGTTTAATGGGTTTAAGCTGAGTTTTTCGCCATCGGCTTTTAAGTTGATATTGATATTGCTGGCTTTGGTTTTGCCATATTTAAGATTACCCACGCGAATGGATCCATTGGCATTTAAGGCTTTTAAGGCGCTTAAATCCAGCGGTTTACTGCTGCCGCTGGTTTCTTTTTTAGCGCCCGTTTCAGCCACTATATATTGGTCTAAATCCACTTGGTCTACATCTAAATTAAATGTATAAAGCGGCTTGGAAAATTGGCTAATGCCAAGGCTGCCTTTAATTTGGCTGTCATCAACCTTAACATTTAAGCCGCTTAAGGTGAGCTTTTGGCCATCGGCTTTAATGCCCACGTTTAAACCAGAAACGCGGTATTTTTCATACAAAATACTGCCAACGTTTAATTTGCCATCTAATAACAAGTTTTTCAGCGCGGTTAAACCTGCCGGCTTAGTGCTGGTTTTGCTATCCGATTTTGCGGCGCTGCTTTTTGGCAGCAATTTATTTAAATCCAATTTATCGGCATTTAAATTAAACTTAATATTGGGCTTTTTAAAGCTGGCCACATTCACATCACCCAACAGCTTGGTTTCCGCAATGGCTAAATTGAATTTACTGCTCACTAACTCTTTTTTAATATCGGCATTTGCACTCAAATTAAAGCTGCCGCTCATGCTGCCATTGGGCAGGCTGGGGTCTTTTACTTGTAATTTACCCACCAATTTTGGAATATCAAAAATCATGTTTTGAATATTCCCGCTAAATGGCGATGCAAATGTGCCTGTAACGGTGCGCTTACCTTGCACCATGGCTAAATCGCCGGTAATGCCGCTGCTTTGAATGGCTTTAGGTGAGCCTTTCATATCGGCCAACACCATATTGGCTTTTAAATTGCCGCCAGCATTTTCTTGCGCAAAACTAATCGTCACTTTTTTACTATCGACTTCATCTTTGGCAATCGTAATGGCAGGCGCATTAAGGTTAACGCTTTGTGTGCTGCCATCAAATTTGCCAGATGCAACCAGCTGCAAGCCATCTACTAAAAACTCTAATTGCTCAGGTTTGGCGTCTACATCGCCATTCATTTTGATATCCATGCCAGTGCCGCCCAGCATTTCGCCAGTAATGTGCGTATCTAAACCTTTTACTTGGTAGTGTTTGCTTGCAGGGTCGGCTAAAAAATTGCCTTTTAATGCCACTTTGGCGTCAACAATTGGCTGATTGGCTTTTATATTAAAGTCTGTTTCTAAATCCACAGGTTCAGCCAAGGCAAAATGGCCCGATTTCATATTAAATGCCGAAATTTGGTAATTTGAGCCAGAGCCTTCATCGCTGTAATTGATGGCCGAGTTGCTGATAATCACGCCATCCACATCAAATTTAATGGTTTCCGATTCATCTTCTTTGCTTAAAAGATCATCAAAATTGGTGCTGCCATCTTTGTATTTAATAATATTGGCTTTGGCGCCATCAATATAAACCGTATCCACCACCAACTGCTTTTTAAGCAAAGGCATCACTTCTAGCGCCACTTTTACGCTATTTACAGAGGCAAATTCAACATTGGATTGATGCTCAGAAATAGAAATTTTGCCTAAATCGGCGCCGATTTTTGGCCAAAAACTTAAGCCAATATCGCCATCAATGGTTAGCGTGCGATCTTTTTTATCTTTAACCAGCTTAATGATGTCATCTTTATAATCGTTAGGATTAAAGGTGGCGGCAAAGAAAGCAAGCACCAGCAAGACCAATAAAATAAGGCCGCCAATGCCATAAAGCGCATATTTAATTACTTTATTCATCTTGTTTCTCTTTTCATGCCAGAGTCAAAAATACGCCAATCAAATTTTTTCTAATTACCAAAAATACCATAATACAAGCACGCCAAACACAATGCGATACCACGCAAATGGTACAAAATTATGCGTTTGCACAAAGCGAATTAAAAACTTTACCGCAATTAATGCCGATAAAAATGCCGTTACAAAACCAACCGCAAACACGGTTAAATCGTCAGCATTTAATAAGCGCCAGCTTTTTAATAAATCGTAGCCAGTGGCGGCAAACATAATGGGGATGGCTAAAAAGAATGAAAACTCAGTCGCCACTGTGCGATTTAAGCCAAAAATCATGCCGCCCAAAATGGTGGCGCCAGCGCGTGAAACGCCAGGCACCAAGGCTAGTGCTTGCGCAAAGCCAATTTGCAAGGCTTGCTTGCTGGTAATGTCATCTACGCTTTGCGTGGGTGTTTTTAGCGGTAGTTTTTCAATCAATAAAATCGCAAAGCCACCTACAATTAAGG
>JAYWCF010000353.1:0-2749 GCA_043780715.1 Methylotenera sp.
GCGCATCCATAAACAAGCCCATTAAAAATGAGACTTCATCGTCTGGACGGCGCCAATTTTCGCTACTAAACGCAAATAGTGTTAAAAACTTAACATCCATTTGCGCGCATTGCTTGACCAAATCGCGCACAATTTCCACACCACGTTTATGACCTGCTACGCGCGGTAAAAAACGTTTTCTGGCCCAGCGGCCATTACCATCCATAATCACAGCGATATGCTGTGGAATTTCAGCTGATTCAGGAATTGCTTGTGTAGTGCTTTTTGATGATTTAGAAAAAAAACTCATGCTAATCGGTTAAACAGCCATCAAATCGGTTTCTTTAGCTTGCAACAATTTATCCACTTCAATAACCGCTTTATCGGTCATTTTTTGCACTTCGTCTTGCGCACGGCGCTCATCATCTTCGCCAATTTCTTTATCTTTTAGCAGCTTCTTCAACGCATCATTAGCATCGCGGCGCACATTGCGAATAGCCACTTTTGCGCCTTCACCTTCGGTACGCACAATCTTAGTTAAATCGCGGCGGCGCTCTTCTGTCAACATTGGCATTGGTACGCGAATCAAATCACCATTGGTTGCAGGGTTTAAGCCCAAATCGCAATCACGAATCGCTTTTTCCACTTTGCCAATCATGTTTTTTTCATAGGGCTGAACATTAATCGTGCGTGCATCGCCCAAATTAACGTTTGCCACTTGGTTTACAGCCACCATTGAGCCATAGTACTCAACCATAACATGATCCAACAAGCCCGTATGTGCACGGCCTGTACGAATTTTCGCCAAATCATTTTTAAGTGATTCTAATGATTTTTGCATTTTTAAATCGGCGTTTTTTCTAATTTCTTCCAACATGTGTTTCTCCAACTTTACTTTTTATTGATGCAAATAAAATAATTTTTTATGCTACAACTTGTTTGACACAGCTTTTACGATACCGCTTTTATGAAACAACGACGCGGGTACCTTCTTTTTCGCCCATTACAACGCGCATTAAAGCATCTTCTTTAAAAATATTAAATACCGCAATCGGCATTTTTTGATCGCGACATAGTGTAAACGCAGTGGCGTCCATCACTTTTAAATCTTTTGAAATCGCTTCGTCAAACGTCACCGTTTCATATTTTGTAGCGCTGGCATCTTTTTTAGGGTCGGCTGTGTAAATACCATCCACTTTGGTGGCTTTTAATACAATATCCGCATCGATTTCCATGCCGCGCAAAGCCGCAGCCGTGTCGGTTGTAAAAAATGGATTGCCTGTACCAGCGCCAAAAATCACCACACGACCTTTCTCTAAAGCGCGCAAGGCTTTGGCTCGCACATATGGCTCAACAAACTCAATGCCAAGCGCGCTTTGAACGCGTGCTTCAACCCCAATATGACGCATGGCATCTTGCAACGCAAGCGCATTCATCACGGTGGCTAACATACCCATATAATCAGCCGTGGCTCTATCCATGCCCTCTGCCGCCGGCGCCACGCCGCGAAAAATATTGCCGCCGCCAATTACCACGCCAACTTCTACGCCCAAATCGACAATTTGTTTGATTTGCGCGACGATATTTGTAATGGTGTTGCGATTAATGCCATAGGCATCATCACCCATCAAAGCTTCGCCAGAAAGTTTAAGTAGTATGCGTTTATAGGCTGGTTTTGCCATGGTTTACCCTGTTTTAATAGTTTGATTATTTAATCACAAACGCCGCGATTCTACTAAATTTTAAGAACATTTAACGTTCGTATTGTTAGGTTTTTATGCCGATTACAATGGCTAAATATCTTTTTTCATGCTTATTAAGCGATGTCGTTTAATCATAGACGAAAAAAAAGTGAGCCCAGCATTAAGCTAAGCCCACTTTAAAAGTTAGATCATTTTAAACTTTAGCGGCGGCGGCAACTTCTGCAGCGTAATCAACCACTACTTTTTCAATGCCTTCACCCACGGTAAACATGGTGAATGACGCCACTGAAGCACCTTTAGATTTTAATAAAGATTCAATCGTATGTTTGTCATCTTTAACAAAAACTTGGCTTAATAAAGTTACTTCTTTTAAGAATTTTTGCACAGTACCATCGGCAATTTTTTCTAACATCGCTTCTGGTTTGCCCGCTTCTTTTGCTTTTTCAATAGCAACGCGACGCTCTGCTTCAATCAAGCTTGCATCAATGCCAGAAGCATCTAAAGATTTTGGTTTAGCGGCCGCAATATGCATGGCGATATCTTTTGCCAATGCGTCATCGCCACCGACTAAATCAACCAACACGCCAATTTTGCTGCCGTGAATATAGCTAGCCAATTTACCTTGAACGGCTGGGCGCACAAAACGACGTGGTGTGATGTTCTCACCAATTTTACCAACCAATTGCGCACGTGTTTCTTCAACTGTTGCGCCGCGCATTGGTAATGCGTTTACTGCAGCAATATCAGCAGCATCGCTGTTTGATACGATGGTGGCTAATTCGCTAACGAACTTTAAAAAGTCTTCATTTTTTGCACAGAAGTCTGTTTCAGAGTTCACTTCAATCATCGCGCCTGATTTACCATCAGCCGAAATCGCAACACCTACAGTACCTTCAGCCGCCACACGGCCTGCTGCTTTGCTGGCTTTATTACCAAAACGTACGCGTAAAATTTCTTCCGCGCGCGTCATGAGAAGAAAGTCCGCTAGCGGACTTGACAGGCGGAATCGCCTGCCCCACAAACGCCGCAACCCCAGGTCTAGTGAAAGTCAGTGAATTTAGTGTGGT
>JAYWCF010000354.1:0-2748 GCA_043780715.1 Methylotenera sp.
CGCGATTCCAGAAAACTTAATGGAAAGTGAGTTTTTTGGCTACAAAAAAGGCGCGTTTACGGGCGCGGCGCAAGATACCGCAGGCTTATTTCAAGCGGCTAACGGCGGCACGCTTTTTTTGGATGAGGTAGCCGATTTACCACTCGCCATGCAAGTAAAATTGCTGCGCGCAATTCAAGAGAAAAAAGTGCGTATCGTGGGCGGCACAGTGGAAGAAAGCGTCGATGTGCGCATTATCAGCGCCACCCATAAAAATTTAAGCACACTCATGGAACAAGGCTTGTTTCGGCAAGATTTGTATTATCGACTAAATGTGATTCAGCTAAAAATGCCTGCATTGCGCGAGCGCGCTGAAGATATTCCAGATCTCATGCAAAAATTGCTGCAAAAATTATGTGCTGCGCAATCAATTGCCGTGCCAAAATTGGAGGAAAGCGCAGCTAAGCTGATTGCAGAGCGCCATTTTGCAGGCAATGTGCGCGAGTTAGAAAACATGCTAGAACGAGCATTGGCCATGTGCGACGGCCAAACGATCACCTGTGATGATTTGTTTATGGGTACAGAGCCTGCCGCCAAAACTGCAAGCAAATCGGATGCAGAACAACTAGAGTTTGTGCCCAGCCGTAACTTAGAAATTGGCTTGCCAGAATATCTTGAAGATATTGAAAAACGCGCCATTATAAAAGCGCTAGAAAAAGCCAATAACAATAAAACTGCTGCTGCTAAATTACTTGGCGTTAGTTTTAGAACACTGCGTTATCGTCTCGCCAAACTAGGTTTGGCCAAAGACGAAAACGACGATTTGGAAGACGAAGAGCTGACTTAAGCTATTTGGCTAACACCTACCTAGCTTAGCGCAATAAACAAATACGTCACGTACAGCGCGCCGTTTACCATTAAATGCCACACGCGAATGCCGCCTTTGGCCATTAAATAACGCAACCACAACGCGGCAATTAAAGTAATAATAATGCCTGCAATTATCTCTTTCCGCGGTTGCCAGGGCGTTAGCATAATGCCAATCGCGGGCAGTAAAGTGCCTTGAAACACCATTGCACCCGTAATATTGCCAAATGCCAGCGTATCTTTGCCTTTGCGTATCCACAAAATGCTGTTCACTTTTTCGGGCAACTCGGTGGCGATGGGAATAATTAACAACGACAGCATTAGCGCCGAAATGCCTAAGATTTCAGAAGCCGCTTCAACGCCATTAATAAAGCCTTTTGCGCCTGCAATTAGCAAACCTAAGCCAATCAGTAATTGCAAAACAATGGTGGCAGTATTGGTGGGGATGCCCAGTTTATTCAAAAACATATCGCTTTCAGCCTCGGTCGCGTGGCCTTCATCAACCAAATTTTTCGACGCGCGAATGGTTTGCCACACATACACCACGTAAGTCAAAATCATTAAAATGCCCATGCCGTAACGCGCGGCAGAATTGGTATGTGGTATATATAAAGCCGCCGCCGCAAACACAAATGCCGCAATAAAAAAGTTTAAATCGCGCGTTAAGCCCGTGCGCTCTGGGCGCAAATGGCCTTGCGTGCCGCGCCGCTTCCACACCGAAGCGGCCATTAAGTAAATAGATAATGTTGACAGCATTAAAGGCGCACCTAAAATTGCGCCCACGCCAATTTCATTATTGGTGACGGTATTGCTGGTGCCAGCGAAAATTGCCAAAAGTGGCACCATGGTTTCGGGCAGTGCAGTGCCAACTGCCGCAAAAATCGAGCCTGTTACACCCTCTGAAATGCCGAGTTTTTCGCCCAAATGCTCCAACGCGTTGGTAAACACCTCCGCCGCAATTAAAATCACAATTAACATGGCGAATAGCTGCGCAAAAACCATTTTTTACCTTTACAATTAGACTTAACTCTAAGATTCTAGCCGATAACGCCGCTACTTGCATGCAAAAACCAACATTACATATCAATAACGCAGGCTATATTAACGTAGCCATGCAAATTGCATCGCCCAATTTTGATTCGCGGCCTGAAGCTGAAGTTAGCATGATTGTCATCCACAACATCAGCCTGCCGCCCAATGAATACGGGGGTTCTGGCGTGGCACAGCTTTTTACCAACATGCTTAATCCTGATGAACATCCTTATTATGCACAGATTCATACGCGCAAAGTGTCATCACATTTTTTCATTCGGCGCGATGGCGAACTCATTCAATTTGTATCATGCCTGCAACGCGCTTGGCACGCAGGCGTGTCACAATGGCAGGGTCGTGAACGTTGTAACGATTTTTCAGTCGGAATAGAGCTTGAAGGCAGGGATGATGAAGCGTTTGAAGCAGCGCAATATCAAATGCTGAATGATTTAATTAAGGTTTTAAAAAAAACCTATTGTATTCAACAAGTTGTAGGGCATTCTGACATTGCGCCTGGCCGCAAAACCGACCCAGGGTCTTGTTTTGAGTGGCAAAAAATAAAATAGCGATTCTTAACAAAATAGACCTTACAAAATAGACCTTACAAAATAAAATTGAAACCATAAATAATGCATAAAATTTCCACTTACTTTTTTGTTGGCTTATTAAGTCTATTTCTGGCCGCTTGCGGCAGTAAAGACGGCAAAACAGACGATAAATCTGCCAACAAAGATGGCGACAAAAAAGTGGTTAAAGCCACATTGGTTACAGTGACAAAAGTCAGCAATCAAGCAGTTGAAACCACACAAATTGCGATTGGCACGCTTGAAGGCTTAATTAGCCCAACCGTGGCGGCAGAGGTGTCGGCGC
>JAYWCF010000355.1:0-2748 GCA_043780715.1 Methylotenera sp.
CTGTAAGCCATACAAAAAAGGTGATTAGTGTTTAGGGCGTGTTAGCGCGCCAAACAGAATAATCATCAAATGCCACAATAATAAGCCTGAAAGAACGGGTAAAAAATAAGACCAGCCTGGGAAGCTATTGCCCTCAAAAAGCTTTAAAACGAGCAATAATAGGCGTTCAAACATCAGTAAACCAAATACATAGCCAGCCAGTTGCCATGGGTTAAAAAGTACTAATCGGCGTTGATAACTAAGGCCCATATAGGCGGTTAAGGTAAAGCTTAATGCGTGCTGGCCAAGCAAACTACCAGTGGCCAAATCAACCAAAATACCGGCAATCCACGCGGTGCCAACATTGCAAAGGTTGGGCGCGCGTAATAACCAATACAACATTACCACCAACATAAAATCAGGGCGCAAAATAATGCCTTGCCCAACCCACGGAAACAGTTGGCAGATTAGCGCAATCAGCAAAGTGAAAATAACGGCGACTAAGCTAGTTGGGCGCATTGGGCTTAGCCTTATTGATGGTAGCTGAGTTATTAAGAGCTGGTTTTTTCGGTGCAGGAATGTCAGCTGCAGGGATATTAGGTACAGTGATTATAGGTACAGCAATAGTGCTTGCAGGTCTATTTGGCGCTTGGCTATTTGGTATTGGTTTTGCCGCTGCTGGCTTTGTAACTACATTAGCCTCTGCAGTTATTGGCGCTAAAATAGGTAAAGCGGCTTCTTTGGCTTGCGGCAATTCTAGTATCAGTAGCTGTAAGTGATTGCTTACTTCGGCTACGGGTGTGCTGATAATTTTTGCAAAGGGCGATTCTGGATTTTGTAAAATTTTGGTGACTTTTGCCACCGCCAAGCCAGCTGGGTAAACGCCATCAATGCCAGAAGTGACTAATTTATCGCCCACTTTAATATCCACATTGGCGGGTAAATAAGGAATATCTAAGGTGTTATTACCTTCGCCAAACGCAATGGCGCGCAGCTGATTACGCTCAATTTGAATCGGAATCGATAGCTCTTTATCGGTAATCAGGGTGACTTCGCTGCTAAAAGGAAAAACCCGCGTAATTTGGCCAATCACACCCTTAGAATCGGCCACCGCTTGGCCGGCTTTTACATTGTGCTGACTGCCGCGATTAACCACCACAACCAAGCTAAATGGGTCGCGCCCAGTGTGCGAAATTTCACCCAAAATCGCTTTAGGCTGAATCGGAATATCGCCGTTTAACAAGCTGCGTAAATGGGTATTTTCAGCCTCAATAGTGGTTAAGCGTTGCAACCTAACTTGGTGCTCAAACGCTTGTTGTTTAAGCGCGTAGTTTTCTTGCACCAATTCGTTGTGCGCCGAAAAATATCGGTTTACATCGCGCACCCAATTGCTGGGCGCTTTGGCGATTATTTCTAATGGGTGTAGCGCCGCAATAAAACCTTGCCGCAATTGCGATAAATAATTAAAGCGTGCGTCAGTCGCCATCATTATGATAGATAGCGCGCAGAAAAATACCATGCGTGAAAACGGACTAGCGCCGCGAACAAAGAAAGCTGGTGTTTGTTGCGGCTCTAGTTTTTGATGAACACCCTTAAGCATGCCAACACTAATGGGCGTGTTGGTTAGTGAATAATAGATGCGAAACCGACTGCTTACTCATTTGCAAATACGTTGCCTAACTTATCCATTTCTTCTAATGCGCGTCCACAACCGCGTGCCACGCAAGTCAGCGGATCTTCTGCCACAATCACTGGCAAGCCAGTTTCTTCAACCAATAGTCTGTCGATATCACGCAACAACGCGCCGCCGCCAGTTAATACCATGCCTTTTTCAGCAATATCAGCACCTAATTCTGGTGGCGTCTGCTCTAAAGCGCCCTTTACCGCGCCAACAATGGCGTTTAATGGCTCTGTTAGCGCTTCTAAAATTTCGTTGCTTGAAATGGTAAATTTGCGTGGCAAACCTTCTGCCAAGTTGCGGCCGGTTACTTCCATTTCTAATACTTCGCTGCCTGGAAAAGCAGAGCCGATTTTTTTCTTAATCGCTTCAGCTGTTGGCTCAGAAATCTGCATACCGTAGTTGCGGCGAATATAATCAATAATCGCTTGGTCAAATTTATCGCCACCCACGCGCTCACTTTTAGCGTACACAATACCGCCTAATGAAATTACGCCAACCTCAGTTGTGCCGCCACCAATATCCACCACCATGCTACCCGTTGCTTCAGCAACTGGCATATCGGCGCCAATTGCTGCGGCCATTGGTTCTTCAATTAAAAATACTTGCTTTGCGCCAGCGCGTTCGGCCGATTCTTTAATGGCGCGGCGTTCTACTTGGGTTGAGCCAACTGGTACGCAAATAATAATGCGCGGGCTAGGTGAAAACCAACGTGATTCGTGCACTTTACGGATGAAATATTTGAGCATTTGCTCAGTAATGGTGAAGTCGGCAATCACGCCATCTTTCATGGGGCGAATGGCTTGAATATTGGCTGGCGCACGGCCTAGCATGCCTTTGGCGTCTGAACCTACTGCTAATAATACTTTTTTGCCGTTAGGGCCGCCTTCTTGGCGAATCGCTACAACGGAGGGCTCATTTAGTACAATGCCTCTGCCGCGCGCGTAAATTAGGGTGTTTGCTGTGCCTAAATCAATGGCTAAATCGTTTGAGAAGTAACTGTTTATAAAACCAAACATATTGTTTATCCTGAGTTTTTGGGTCTTGGCATGCCAGCCACCGATGCAACTTAAGCATGCTTTAAAATCAAG
>JAYWCF010000356.1:0-7689 GCA_043780715.1 Methylotenera sp.
ATTGGCTTTTTGCACTGCATCCATTGATAACGCACGAATTGCGTTGGCTAAATCTTTACGCGTTGCCATTATTTTCTCCCTAATTTTAGCTAAACTGAACAGGCTCTTATTAATATTGAAACTAACTTAAAACCTAATAGAAATTGCAAAAAAGCTTGTTTTAAAGCTTGGTTTAATACACTTCTGGTAAAAGGGTAATTATTGCCTAATTAGCCGTTTTCGGCAAGTTTCAAGCAGGCTTAATTTGGGATTAATACAACAGATTTGTAAAATGTTTTGTAGCAAAACCGCAATTGAATGCTTTATTTTGGCTTAATTTGCGCCATAAAAACGCCTTAAAGGCCAAATACTGTTACGTACTTGGCCTGCTATTTTACAAAAAATTACTAACGTTTAAACAATGCGGCGGCTTGATCGCATCACAAAGCAAAATAACGCCGTCAAGATTAACCACGCTTGAGCTGGAATGTTTGATGATTCAACAAGTGAGTTATCCTTATTGTTAGTTTGGTTGGCTGATTTTTTACTGCTGTATTGTGTTGTCAAACTATCGTTTGAAGCCAGCCTAATCACAGGTGCAGAACCGCCCACTTTTGCACTAGCGCCCATCTGAGAAGCGCCGTTAAGCGCGGCCAAACCAATTGTTGGCGCCATAGAAACAGCACCCAGCAAAACTAAAATCGCTAATTTTTTCTTCATATTATGCATCCAATTTTAAACAGTAACTTAAAGTGGTTTAAGCTATTGCAAATTAAATGCCAAATACAATTGTTATATAAATCAATAATTTAGATTAATTTTTAGATTTCAAAATGTCACGATTCCGACACTAGTGTCAATAAAATCCGCTTCAGTCGCAAAACTAAAGTCAATTAAGTTTCTGCAAAAAATTCAGCTTTGCGCTTGTAAGACTCCGCCAGAAAACTCCTACGGCAAGTTCAGCCGATGACTTATTCGCTATTTTTTTGAGATGCCTAGAATGACGTTTATGGTCTTCAAGACTTAAATTTTATTTTGAAATTTTATTTTGATTTAAAACGTTTAAATTTTTTTACAAAAGGAATCCATCATGAAAACAAACCTTAAAACACTATTAATCATTGGCGCATTAACGTTGCCCATCGCCGCATTTGCTGCCGAAGGTGACCCAGTGGCAACCAAATTAAGCGATACTGTGATTACCACCAAAGTAAAAGCGGAATTTGCAAAAGATAAATCGGTAAGCGCCTCTTATATTAAAGTGGAAACAGATAGCAACGGCCTAGTGCAGTTATCTGGCACCGCAAAAACACAAGCCGAGGCTGATCAAGCCGTTGCTTTAGCCAAAAATGTAAAAGGCGTAACGGCGGTTAAAAGCGATATTGTGGTAACACCTTAATTAAAACGCTTTTTTATAAACTTTAATCAAATAAAAACGGGGCATTTGCCCCGTTTTTATTTTTGCTTTACTGAGTTGATTTTATTAAGCATCTAAACTTTGCAAAACCATCTCAATCGCCTTGCAATTAGACTTAGCATCTTCAAACGTCAGTAAAGGTTGCTTGTCATTCAGCACACAATCACTAAAGTGCTCAATCTCTAAATTAAAGTGGTTGCTAGGCGCAAAGCGTTCTTCGGCGTATTTGCCATCTTCTAAGGCCCAGCTAATCACAGGCACATCATTTTGAAATACCCATGCGGCGTGGCATTTTATCCAGCCTTTGGTGCCGATTAGCTC
This sequence comes from Methylotenera sp., assembly GCA_043780715.1. Lineage (GTDB taxonomy): Bacteria > Pseudomonadota > Gammaproteobacteria > Burkholderiales > Methylophilaceae > Methylotenera_A. The sequence goes on from JAYWCF010000356.1 coordinate 1,718, forward strand.
AATTTCGGATTTACGGCTACGTTCAAAGCTGATATCAAAATGGCCAAAAAGTGCGCGGCCTTCGGCGTCTTTTCCAAAATCTAAAATACCGCTGGTAACAAGGTCGGCGCCGTGTTCATTCAACTTGGCGTGGGCGACTACTTTTACAGGCTCGGCTGGTTTGCCATTTTTTTTGCCATTAGCTAAACCCATAGCCCAGCGCAGGCTATGAATCGCGTAAGGGCCAATATCCCACATGGCACCGCCGCCTTCACGCATGCTACGGTTAATGCGATACATGCGGGCAGGTTTCATTAAAAATGAAAAACTAGCGCGGGCAGAGAGCACATCGCCAATTAAGCCACTTTCAACAATCTCTTTAAATCGGGCATGTTGCGGATGAAAGCGATACATAAAGCCTTCCATGACTTTAACGTTTGCCTTTTTCGCCGCCACTTCAATGGCCTCAATATCGTCAAGCGTGGTTGCCATCGGCTTTTCAATCAAGATATGTTTGCCTGCATTAATGGCTTTAAGCGCCCATTCCGCATGCTCTTCATTTGCCATCGGGCAATAAATCGCGTCTACATTGGAGTCATCAATCAAGCTTTGTAAATCGTCATAACAAATTACATTTGGATGGCAAGGTGCGTATTTTTCTAATGTGGCTTTAGCCGCACCAGCACGGCGGCTGGCTATGGCGACTAGCTGTGAATTTGGCGCTTCGATAATGGCTGGCAGTAAGCGCTCATTCACGCGGGCAGCACCTAAAATGCCCCATTTTAATTTTTTATCATTCATCATCTTCTCTGTCATTCACTATTTATAAATTAATTTTATCCACAAACGTCAATATCCGCGCAGGCTTGAATCTAGCAAAGTTTCAATTAATCATCTTTATGTTTCAATTAGCCACTCAAAACATGATTACTGTCTGGATTCCCGCCTGCGCGGGAATGACGAATAGTTGAGTTTTCTATTATTCAAACCATTTAATACTGCAACCAATACTGGCAATTTGCTCACGTGGGCCTTGGCCTGTTTCGGCAACCATTTTCATGGCATTAAACAAATCGCGCGTATTGTTTTCTGGCGTTTCTGGGTTGCGGCCAGCGGCGTCAAAGCGGCCACGATATTGCAGCTCACCCTTGGCATTAAAGCCAAAAAAATCGGGCGTGCAAACCGCGCCATAAGCTTTAGCTACTTCTTGCGTGCTATCCCACACATACGGAAAGCTAAAGCGATTAAGCGTTGCTTCTTCGCGCATGTGCTCAAAACTATCCTTTGGGTAGCGCACGGTATCGTTGCTTTGAATGGCAATGCTATTAATGCCATATTGCTCAAGCTCTAGGCAGGTAACCACCAAGCGCGTTTTTATGCTAATTACGTAAGGGCAGTGATTGCAAATAAACATCACCAACAATCCATTTTTGCCCATCACCATATCGCGCGAAATCATGGTGCCATCTACATTTTGCAGATTAAAATCCGGCGCTTTCCAACCAAAATCGCATACTGGGGGCTGTAAACTTGCCATGCTTTACTCCTTAATTAAACTATAATTTAATCTTAACACTTTCATTTCACACCATCATGTCTAATACTCGATTTTATAGCGCTGATAAACTGGCCATTGGCGCCGTAGTGTCTTTATCCGCCAGCGCCGCCACCCATGCCACGCGTGCGCTACGGTTAACTATAGATGATAAATTGAAGTTGTTTAACGGCGATGGGTATGATTACACTTGCGCGCTAATTAGTATTAAAAAAAATGAAGTGCTGGCAAAAGTGTTATCCAGCCAAGCTATTACCAATGAATCGCCACTTAACATCACCTTGCTACAAGGCATATCCAGCGGCGATCGCATGGATTACACCATTCAAAAAGCGGTAGAGCTGGGCGTTAATAGCATACAACCCATATCAACAGAGCGCAGCGTGGTAAAGCTTAGCCAAGAGCGCGCACAAAAGCGGCTTGAGCATTGGCAAAATATTGTTAATTCAGCCTGTGAACAATCTGGCCGCGCTTTTGTGCCGCAAATTTTGGCGCCTGCAAGTTTATCGCAATGGCTGGCAAGCAACCCTGCTAAAGATGAAACGCGCATTTTGCTAAACCCAGTTGGCGCAGTCAAATTGGCAAGTCTGGCCAAACCAAACGGTAAAATTATGCTTTTAATTGGCGCAGAAGGCGGCTTAAGCCAGCATGAAATTGATGCCGCCACTTCACAAGGTTTTCAATCGATTATTTTAGGGCCACGGATTTTGCGCACCGAAACCGCCGCATTAACAGCCATTTCATCCATGCAAACCTTGTGGGGCGATTTTTAAAATTGTCGTTTAATATTATGGTCATTTAACAAATATTAATTTGTAATAAATACAAATTAATATTAATATAGTGTAAATATTACATTTAAAGATTAAATCTAAAGATTACATTTATGTCACTTGGTCATTGCATTCGTCAAAAGCGTAAATCACTTAAGCTTACCTTGCAGCAGCTAGCTGCAAAAGTAGATGCTGATGCAGGCAATTTATCGCGCATAGAGCGCGGCGAATTGGGCGTTTCTGAAACGCTGTTGCGCAAAATTGCCAGCGCTTTAGATACAACACCGGCGCAAATTTATGCGCTAAGCGAAACTAATATCGCAACACTTAAAGTTGAGGAACCGCATCAAGCATATTTAGTTAATCCAGCTAATTTTGTAAACCCTGCAAACCAAACTTCTGCAATCGATTTTGTGCAATGGTTTCGCTCTGCCACGCCTTATATTCACGCATTTGGCGGTCGCACATTCGTTATCGCATTTGGTGGCGAGGTAGTCAATGAGGCGCAATTTATTGCTTTATCGCACGATTTAAATTTGCTGGCTAGCTTAGAAGTAAGGCTGGTGTTAGTGCACGGCGCGCGGCCACAAATTGAGCAGCGTTTAAAACGCGATAAATTAACGCCAGCTTTTCATAATGGCTTACGCGTGACCGATGACGCCGCCATGGAGGCGGTAAAAGAGGCCAACGGCGCGGTGCGGGTAGAGATTGAGGCGCTACTTTCAATGGGCATTGCCAACTCACCCATGGCCGGTGCGGATATTCGCGTGGCCAGCGGCAATTTTGTTACCGCAAAGCCGCTTGGCGTGCGCGATGGTGTTGATTTGCAGCACACAGGCGAGGTGCGCAAAGTGGATAGCATCGGCATTCAAAAACGCTTGGATGACAATGAGTTGGTGTTGCTTTCGCCGCTTGGCTATTCACCCACCGGCGAGGCGTTTAACTTAAGTTTAGAAGATGTAGCCGTGAGTGCAGCAATTGCGCTAGATGCCGACAAGTTAATCTTTTTAATGGATTCTGAAGGTGTGCGAAATTTGCGCGGCGATTTATTGCGCGAAATGACGGCCGAAAAGGCCAAAAATCTGCTGAAAAATGTACAAAATAATGTGCAAAAAAACGAAACGCCCATTCATTTTTCTGAAGACGTTAATTATTATTTACCTGCCGCTGTGCGCGCTTGCGAGCAAGGCGTGGCGCGCACGCATCTAATTTCACGACACATAGACGGCGCCATTATTCAAGAGCTATTTACGCACAACGGCATTGGCACCATGGTGACAGAGCAAGGCTTAGAAACCATGCGCCAAGCCAATATTGATAATGTTGGCGGCATATTAAAACTGATTGAGCCCTTAGAAAACGACGGCATTTTAGTGCGGCGTGGACGTGAGCGCATTGAAATGGAAATTGACCATTTTTATGTGATGGAACACGATAATCGCACCATTGGTTGCGCGGCCTTATACCCATTTGCATCTGAACGTATGGCCGAATTTGCCTGCCTTGCAATTGACCCGGCTTATCGCGGTGGTGGCCGCGGCGACCGATTATTTAACTATTGCCAGGTGCAAGCCAAAGAAAATGGCTTTAAGCATTTATTTTGTTTAACCACGCGCACCGAACATTGGTTTTTAGAACGCGGATTTATTGAGCAAGCCATTGAAAAGCTGCCGCAAGAAAAACAAAAGTTGTACAACTTTCAACGTAAATCCAAGGTATTTGTTAAATCACTTTAGTGATTTTTAGATACAATGAAACAAAATTTAATTACAAATAGATAACAGGCAAAATACATGCAAAACGATAATCAAACCAATGCGCAAAACCTAATAACACCTGCGCAAAAAGCTAAAATTCTGGCCGAAGCGCTGCCTTACATTAAACGTTTTTTTGATAAAACGATTGTGATTAAGTACGGCGGCAATGCCATGACGGATGCGCATTTAAAAGAATGTTTTGCGCAAGACGTGGTTTTGTTAAAACTGGTTGGCATGAACCCTGTGGTGGTGCATGGCGGTGGCCCGCAAATTAACGAGATGCTGGATAAATTGGGCAAAAAAGGCGAATTTATTCAAGGCATGCGCGTTACCGATGCAGAAACCATGGATGTGGTTGAAATGGTGCTGGGCGGCCAAGTGAATAAAGAAATCGTCAATTTGATTAACCGCCACGGCGGTAAAGCAGTTGGCTTAACGGGGCAAGATGGTAATTTTATTCATGCGCAAAAATTGATGATGGAAGACATGAATGACCCGACCAAAATGATTGATGTGGGCCAAGTGGGCGAAATAACCGCGATTGACCCTAGCATTATCAACTTTTTAGATTCTGGTGATTTTATTCCAGTTGTGGCGCCAATTGGCGTGGGCGAAGGTGGCGATACCTTTAATATTAACGCCGATGTGGTGGCTGGTAAGTTAGCCGAAATCTTAGGCGCCGAAAAGTTGATTCTATTAACTAACACCCCAGGTGTACTGGATAAATCGGGCAATTTGCTTACTGGCTTAACCCCAAAACAGATTGATGATTTAGTGGCCGATGGCACATTATCTGGCGGCATGTTACCTAAAATTAGCTCTGCTTTAGATGCCGCTAGAAGTGGTGTAAAAGCCGTGCATATTATTGATGGCCGTGTTGAGCATGCCTTATTATTAGAAGTGCTGACGGATGAAGGCGTAGGTACGCTGATTAAAGCCAAATAAAATATTTCATGCTTTAAAAGGGCTTTGTCATTCTGAGCTGAGCTTAGAATCCATTGCGGCATAACAATTACTGGATTCTTCGTTGCACTCAGAATGACGGCTCAAAATAAAATCTGGATTTTCGATTTAGACGACACCCTTCACAACGCCTCTGCGCATATCTTCCCTGTGATGAATCGCGCCATGACGCAATACATCATGGATGAATTAAGCCTAGACGAAGCCGCGGCGCATCAATTGCGTCAGCACTATTGGCATATTTATGGCGCCACCCTTAAGGGCCTTATGCGCCACCATGGCATTGATGCGTTTCATTTTTTAAAGCAAACCCATGCCTTCATGGATTTGCCCAATATGGTGGTACAGGTTAAGCAATTGCGCCATTTGCTGCAAAGCTTGCATGGACGAAAGTGTGTGTTCACTAACGCGCCGCGCGAATACGCCATGCGCGTGCTGAATATTATGGGTATTGCTGATTGTTTTGAGCTGGTATTTAGCGTGGAATCCACCAAGTTTCATGCCAAGCCATCGGTTCGCGGCTTTCAAATGCTGCTTAAAACCTTAAACACGCACCCTAAAAACTGCATCATGTTAGAAGACAATCTACCCGCTTTAATGACGGCCAAACGACTGGGCATGAAAACGATTTGGGTGACAAAACGATTACAAAAACCTAATTTTGTGGATTATCGGATTGGTTCCGTGTTAGCACTCACTCACATTAAGCTATAATCATCATTAAAATTTCGTCACGAAACGTTGTTGCAAATTGCATTTTTATTGCTTACATATCAACCATATGCCGCGCACTAAAAATACAATTCGCGCCTAGTTTCGTTTAGAACTTTTAATGATTAAACATAAGAAAACAAAAGGGAAAACATGGCATCAGACCGTAAACAACAAATACTAGAAGCGCTTGCCAAAATGTTAGAAAACCCAAAGCGCGAGAAAATTACCACT
>JAYWCF010000357.1:0-2739 GCA_043780715.1 Methylotenera sp.
AAACAATAGCGCCACAAAAGTATACAAACCTGTATACAGGTTATTAAAATTCATTTATATTGTAAACAGATTGTTTCAAATTTAACTAAACTAAAATAATATAAACACCATTTACTAATCATCTAAATCATTACCTTTTAGGAAAAACTCAATGAGTGACCGTCTTTTAGCCGACTGGCGTCAACATGCGCTGACTTTAGAAACCGAAGTGAACAAAGTAGTGGTTGGTCAGCAAAACCCTGTTCGCTTAATCACTATCGCGATTTTTGCGCGTGGTCACGTGTTGCTCGAGGGCGATGTGGGTGTGGGTAAAACCACGCTGCTACGCGCTTTTACACGCGGCATTGGCGGTGGTTATCAGCGTATTGAAGGCACCATTGACTTGATGCCTAACGATTTGGTGTACCACACCTATTTGGGTGAAGACGGCAAGCCACATGTGAGCGCTGGTCCTTTGTTGATGTCTGGCGAAAACTTAAGTGTGTTTTTCTTTAACGAGATTAACCGCGCGCGCCCGCAAGTGCACTCATTGCTATTACGTGTGATGGCAGAACGCACCTTATCGGCATTCAATAAAGAACACACCTTCCCGCATATGATTGTATTTGCAGACCGCAACCAAGTGGAAAAAGAAGAGACGTTTGAAATCCCTTCTGCCGCACGCGACCGTTTTATGATGGAAATTCCAATCGTGGTGCCTAACGATGACGACATTATGTCTGGCTTAATGTTTGATACGCGCTTTCATAATGTGGACGCTTTGATTGACACCGTTAAGCCTGATGTACTGAAATTTGATGAATTAAATGCGTTCTCTGGCGTAATTCAAAAAAGTGTTGAAGCTTCAAAAACACTGGAAAAATATGCGCTTAATTTATGGAAAGCCACGCGCAAGCCGACTGATTTTGGCGTAAAAGTCACTAACGTAGACATGAATCGCTTAGTGCTTGCAGGCGCCAGCCCACGCGGCATGAGTATGATGTTGCGCGCGGCGCGCGTTAATGCTTGGTTAAACCAGCGCACAGCGATTACGCCAGAAGATATTCACGCCGTATTCCACGAAACAGTGGCGCACCGCTTGGTATTTAGCCCAGTTTACGAAATGCGCCGCACCGAAATTGCGCGCGAAATGCTAAGCAATATTATCAACGCTGTTGCAGCGCCTTAATCTCACTTTTTTATGTCTATTGAAAACATTAAAGAGTTTAGCTACCACATCGGTTGGCGCAACCGTGGCCGCCATCCCGGCCGCCATGCCAGTACGCAACGCGGCATGGGAATGGAATTTATTGGTCATACTTCTTTACTTAATTATCCTGATCCGCGCCGCATTGATTTGCGCCAAACCATTCGCGACCCAATGGAACAGGTGTATGTGCGCTTGTTCAACCAAAAAAGTGCAACGCCAGTTTTTGTGATCTGCGATTTATCCGGCAGCATGAATTTTGGTGGCCAAGTAAATGGAAAGCATGAACGCAAAATCCGCAAAGCAGCGGATATTGCGGAATCAATCGCGCAATCGGCCAGCCGCAATTCTGACCCGTTTGGCTTTGTGGGCTTTGATGAAGTGGTGCGTGAAGATTGGATCAGCACCGCTTCATTTAAATCGCAACGCGCAATTGAATTAGCTGAACGCTTGAAGGAATATCACCCAGAGCCAGTTTCTGGCAGCGGCATTCTTGATGTTTGGCGCTATTTACCGCGCGAACGCTCATTGGTATTTATGATTTCTGATTTTCATATGCCAATGTCGCAGCTTGAAGAATCGCTGTCGAATTTAACCCGCCACCATATTGTGCCAGTGGTTTTGTGGGATGCCGATGAATATAAAAATCTGCCAGAGTTTGGCATCACCGCGGTAACTGACCCTGAAACTGGCGAAAAACGTACTTTATTTTTGCGTAAAAATTACCGCGATAAAATCATTGCAACGTTTGAAGCGCGCCGTGAAGCAATTTATAAGCTGTTTATGCAATTTGATATGCCACCGTTTTATGTAGAAGGCGATTACGATGCAGATGCCTTAACAGAATATTTCCATCAATTTGTCGCAGCCTAAATAGTTGATTTAAAAAAGATTGCTAAATAGAACTTCTAAAATTTTCTTAAGTACAATTTATGAATACATTAATGAATCGTTGGTTATTTTCACTTATTCTCAGCCTTAGCGCTTTAAACGCTGCCGCGCTGGAATATGAAAACTTGCCTGACATAAAAGAAGGTATTGTCAGCATTAAACTACAAGAGCCAGAGCGCACTGTGGGCTATACCGTGGGCGATGTTTTAACGCGCCATATCACGCTAGAAATTAAAAAGCCTTATGCTTTGATAGAAGAATCTTTGCCCATTATTGGTTACGAAAGACGCTATAAAGGCCAGCTAATTGGCATTGATTTAAGCGATATTAAACACATTAAAAAAGACGATGGCGATAATGTTAAGCATGATTTAACCTTAAGTTATCAAGTATTTACCAATAATGTAGTGGCTAAAAATGGTGCTTTGCCAGCCGAATTTTTACGCATCATTAATACAAAAACAAAAGAAATTGTGCGTTACCGCATTCCAAGTTTTGATTTTGCCATTTCACCGCTTTCTATTTTTGGTGCCGTTAAAATTGAAACCAATATGTCCGATTATCGCGGACCACTATTACTGGATAATAGTGACGAAAAACAAAGGCTTAAAGTGTTAATTGGTATTTTGGCTGTTAGCTTAATTGGCTTACTTTACATGTTG
>JAYWCF010000358.1:0-19631 GCA_043780715.1 Methylotenera sp.
ATTAATAACGCTTAATCAAATACTCAATTAATCAAACAAATTAGCTTCGCGCTCAGTGGCTTTATGTACCACTTCTTTTTTCTGGTCAGAATCTAAATCCCACCACTGCTGAATCTCTTCCATCGTGCGGTAGCAACCTTGGCAAAAGCCAGTTAAATCATCCATGCTACACACACCAATACAAGGCGATTGATTATCTAAATCAGACATTTAGTACTTTCTTTCAATTGCGTTAAAGCGATTAAACTTAAAAATATTTAACTTAAGAAGGGTTTAATTTAAATAGGTTTTGAGTTAGCTTAAAACACCATGGCATTGTTTGTATTTTTTACCAGAACCGCACGGGCATGGGTCGTTACGGCCTACTTTTACGCCTTCGCGAATAATAGCGTCACCATTGGCCATTTGCGCCTGTTGCTCTTCGCTAAAATCGCCTGCTGGGTTGGCTAAGGCTTCATCAAAGTCTGCATGTTGATATTGCACATTGGCTACATCGGCTGGTTTTTCAACGGCTTCAACGTCGTCTTGTGTTTTTACTTGCACCAACATAGTGATTTTAGTGACTTCACTTTTCACCGTATTTAACAAGCCTTCAAACAGCTCAAACGCCTCACGTTTATATTCTTGCTTAGGATTTTTTTGCGCATACGAACGCAAATGTATACCTTGGCGTAAATGGTCTAACGCGGCCAAATGCTCACGCCAATGGCTATCAATGCTTTGCAGCATCACAGCACGCTCAAATTGACGCATGGTATCGTTACTTGCCAAGGCTTCTTTAGCCTTATACGATTCATCCGCTGCTTCAAACACGCGCTCACGCAAGGTTTCTTCATGCAAGTCAGGATTATCTTCCAGCATTTTTTGCAGAGGCAAATCTAAACCTGTTTCGGCAATTAGATTTTTCTCTAAGGCCGGAATATCCCATTGTTCTTCAACGCTACCCGGTGGAATATGCGCGCTGAAAATGCTAGTCAGCACATCATGGCGCATGGCGCTAATCGTTTCGCCAATATCGCTGGCTTCTAGCAATTCATTACGTTGCTCATAAATCACTTTGCGCTGGTCGTTAGAAACATCATCAAACTCTAACAATTGCTTACGAATATCAAAGTTGCGGCCTTCTACTTTGCGCTGCGCGTTTTCAATTGCGCGCGAAACCATGGCATGCTCAATCGCTTCACCTTCTGGCATTTTTAGGCGTTCCATAATCGCCGAAACGCGATCGCCAGAGAAAATACGCAATAATTGGTCATCTAAAGCCAAGTAAAAACGGCTAGAACCAGGGTCACCTTGGCGACCTGAACGGCCACGTAATTGATTATCCACACGGCGTGATTCATGGCGCTCGGTACCAATAATATGCAAACCACCTGAAGCTAACACCGCATCGTGACGCTTTTGCCAATCGGCTTTTAATTGCGCCGCTTTGGTTTCTTTTTCGGCATCGCTTAAATTGGCATCTGATTTCACCGCGTGAATACTGGCTTCTGGATTACCACCCAACACAATATCCGTACCGCGGCCAGCCATATTGGTAGCAATAGTAATGGCATTTGGTTGGCCAGCTTCCGCCACAATATGCGCCTCGCGCTCATGCTGCTTGGCGTTTAAGACTTCATGTTTTAAATTGGCTTTAGTTAATAAGCGCGAAATAATTTCAGAGTTTTCAATTGATGTAGTACCCACTAAAACAGGCTGACCAATCGCTTGGCATTGCTTAATATCTTCAATTACCGCGTTATATTTCTCAGCTGATGTGCGATACACTTTATCCATCGCATCTTTGCGCAACATGCCGCGATGCGTTGGAATTACCACTGTTTCCAAGCCATAAATCTGGTTGAATTCATAGGCTTCAGTATCAGCCGTACCAGTCATACCGCTTAATTTTTCATACATACGGAAGTAGTTTTGAAAGGTAATTGAAGCCAGCGTTTGGTTTTCTTTTTGAATCGCCACGCCTTCTTTTGCCTCAACCGCTTGATGCAAACCATCTGACCAACGACGACCCGGCATCATTCGGCCTGAGAATTCATCCACAATCACAATTTCGCCATCGCGCACTACATAATGCTGATCTAAATTGAATAAGTTTTGTGCGCGAAGTGACGCATACAAATGATGCACCAAGGTAATATTGGCAGGCTCATATAAGCTTGAGTTTTCAGCCATTAAGCCAGAATCCGCTAAAATCGCTTCGGCACGCTCATGACCTGCTTCACTCATGGTAACCGTTTGCGCTTTTTCATCTACCCAAAAGTCGCCTTCGCCGTCTTCAACGGTTTGCTTGGTCAACTGTTTGGCAACAGCATTAATTTGATTATATAAATCAACGCTACTTTCCGCTTGGCCAGAAATAATCAACGGTGTGCGCGCTTCATCAATTAAAATCGAATCCACTTCATCTACTAAAGAATAACTTAGCGCACGCTGTACGCGTTCATTTTTGGTAAACACCATGTTATCGCGCAGGTAATCAAAACCAAATTCGTTATTGGTACCATAGGTAATATCCGCAAGGTAGGCCAATTGTTTATCGTCATGCTGCATTTGCGATAAATTAATACCAACGCTTAAACCTAAAAAGTTATACAGCTTACCCATCCACTCCGCATCGCGCTTGGCTAGGTAATCGTTCACGGTAACCACATGCACGCCTTTGCCTGTGATGGCGTTTAAGTAAACTGGCAATGTGGCCACCAACGTTTTACCTTCACCAGTACGCATTTCGGCAATTTTGCCTGCATTTAGTACCATGCCGCCAATTAATTGCACATCAAAATGGCGCATACCCAACGCACGCACGCCGCCTTCGCGCACAACGGCAAAAGCTTCTGGCAATAGTTTTTCTAGGCTTTCACCTTGTTGAAAACGTTGTTTAAAACTTTCTGTTTTAGCACGCAATTCGTCATCGGATAACGCTTGCATGGCAGGTTCTAAGGCATTGATTTCTTTAACAGTTTGGCCATATTGCTTCACAAGCCTATCGTTACGACTACCAAAAAATTTTCTAAACAACGTGGATAACATGAAGGGACACCGCTTTTCCGAAAAATCGGAAACCTATAAATGAGATTGGACGAAAAAATTGATTATATTGTATGGATATTGGGTAATTAATGTTTATTTCAATACAAAACCGTACTTACACCGTTGTTTACTTGTACTACTGTTAATTTAATTACTTGTTTAAATACTTACGTGGATCTAAGGCATTGCCATTTAAGCGGATTTCGTAATGCAAATGCGGCCCAGTAGAGCGACCAGTGCTACCCACTTGCGCCACAATTTGACCTTTTACCACACGCTCACCTGGCTTAACCAATAATTTAGAAGCATGCGCATAACGCGTTTCCAAACCAGATCCATGATCAATTTTGACTATATTACCATAATCAGGTGTACGTTCTGCGGTGGACACAATACCATCGGCAGCGGCATGAATGGCAGTGCCTGAATTAGCCGTAAAATCTAAGCCTTCATGAAAGGCTTTATTGCCATTAAATGGGTCAATACGCCAGCCATAGCTAGACGAATTAAATGCTGCATCAACTGGGCTGCTATTAGGCAACATGTCTTTAAGTACACTTTTTTGTAAAATTTTAGCTTCAATCGAGCTCATGTATTCATCACGCGCATCAACTGATTCTGTCAGTTCTACAATAGCTGCTTTTAGTTCCATCTCTGACATCGCATGCGATTTAACCAAAGGGCCACCGCGGCCATCAATTTGCAAGCTAGTAAGTGGCTTTGTAGCTAATGGCTTTAAATTAGGATTATTAATAATTTTTTGTTCATTTTCACCGGCCAATTTGGCCAAACGCTGATTTTGAGCATCTAAACGCATAATGCGCGCCTGCAATTCGCCCAGCTCTTTCGCGTAAGCATCTAAATGCACTTGAGATGAAATAATCGAACTTCTGATTTGTGGCGGCAGTAAAGCGCGCATACCCTTCTCTTTAATATTGCTTTGCGGTGTAATAAATAACAAGGTAAGCATCACGGGCACTAGCACTAGCGCGGCCAATAGCAAGCCGGCCTGCCAAGCAGACAAACTTTTGGCCTTAGCCATGTGGTTAGAAATTAAAATAATATTCATTAAATAATGGTCTGTAATCCGTATTGGTTGGCTTGTTGTTAATTTTGGTTAACTTCTTAACTAATCAAAAGCGATGTTTTAAGTTTACACAGCACACGTCAGCGTAAAATCGCAGTAAAATCGCAATTATGCGCAAAATGGATAGCTTACTTAATCACAAAAACCTGCAAAATAGCCAACTGGGCGCTTTAACGCAACAATTGCAATCTCACCAGTTATTGCAGCGATTTTGGGTGGCTGCTTGCCCACAATTATTAAGCCAATTAAGCACTGTTGGCAGCTTAAATAATGGTCAATTAAGCATTTTTGCGCACAGCCCAATTGTGGCTAATAAAATCAAATTAACGCAAGCTAAGCTTTTGACTCAATTACAACTATTGCAAAATACCGTGCCTGCGTTTAGGGATTGTAAAGTTACTGCAATTAGTGTGAAAGTGCAAGTGATATCTCATCCCAAGGTCATCGTCCCGCTGCCGCGAAAGCTTTCGCAACAAGCGGCTATTAGCCTAAAAAACCTGGCTCAAGATTTAGGCGAATCGCCTCTTGCTACAAAGCTCAAATCGCTGGCTGATAAAACCTAAAGCGCACAAAATCTCTCCTCAAGCTTAAATTGCATCACTGTATGCGGCTATTCGCATAGATTTGCAAGGTAATCTAGGCGCAAAAAAATTAAGTGCCCCATTCGCTAGCTAGCAAATTTATTACTTAAAGTGACTTGTTTTATATCGGTTTTTTTAAAGTATTTTCAAGCCTATCAAGTGTGTTGTCCTTGCGCATTTTTAGTGCCATAATGCCCCGAGTTGTTACAAAATAATTACATTATTTACAACTCGTTAGCAATATTCAAATCGTAATTTTTAATTAATTTGCACGTCGATGTCGTTTCAGATTTATTCAATAATAGATAGGGAGAAGTCATGTCAGTCGCATTAATAATAACCATTGCAGCCGCTATTTTGGCCGTACTTTACGGCGTACTAATGAGTAAATGGATTTCCAATTTGCCAGCCGGCAACGCACGCATGCAAGAAATTGCTGGTGCCATTCAACAAGGCGCCGCCGCCTATTTAGCCAGACAATATAAAACAATCGCCATTGTAGGCGTGGTTTTAGCGGTATTAGTGGCCTACTTTTTAGGCACCACTACCGCCATTGGCTTTGTTGTAGGCGCGGTATTATCAGGCGCTTGCGGGTTTATCGGCATGAACGTATCGGTAAAAGCCAATGTGCGCACTGCGCAAGCGGCTACAAACGGTATTGCCCCTGCGTTTGATGTGGCATTTAAAGGTGGCGCGGTAACTGGCATGTTGGTAGTAGGCTTGGGTCTGCTGGGCGTGGCTGGTTTTTACTGGTTTTTGGGCGCCGAAAACGCAACCAATTTAGACCCATTAATTGGCTTGGCTTTTGGCTCATCTCTTATCTCAATCTTTGCGCGTTTAGGCGGCGGTATCTTTACCAAAGGTGCTGACGTTGGCGCTGACTTGGTAGGTAAAGTTGAAGCAGGTATTCCAGAAGATGACCCGCGCAACCCAGCGGTAATCGCCGATAACGTAGGCGACAACGTGGGCGATTGTGCTGGTATGGCAGCCGATTTGTTTGAAACTTACGCGGTGACATTAATCGCTACCATGGTGTTAGGCGGCTTGCTGATTACCGATTCTGGCGCTAACGGCATTATTTACCCATTAATGTTGGGCGCGGTTTCTATTGTTGCATCCATTGTTGGCTGCTTCTTTGTTAAAGCGTCACCTGGCATGAAAAACGTGATGCCAGCGCTTTATAAAGGCTTAGCAGTTGCAGGTGTTTTATCGTTAATCGCTTTCTATTTTGTTACGCAACATTTATTTCCACAAGGCTTAACAGCAGGTGATTTAAGCATTTCGGCTAATCAATTATTTGGCTCTTGTGCCGTGGGTTTAGTGTTAACCGCCGCTTTGGTGTGGATTACCGAATACTACACAGGCACGCAATACGCCCCTGTGCAACATGTGGCGCAAGCGTCTACCACTGGCCACGCTACTAATATTATTGCAGGCATTGGTATTTCAATGAAATCAACCGCTTGGCCTGTACTTTCAGTCTGTTTAGCCATTTGGACTTCATACCATTTAGGCGGTTTGTACGGCATTGCGATTGCGGCTACATCCATGTTGAGCATGGCAGGTATTGTGGTGGCGCTAGATGCTTATGGCCCTATCACTGACAACGCAGGCGGTATTGCTGAAATGGCTGGCTTGCCAAAAGAAGTGCGCGATGTAACAGACCCGTTAGACGCGGTGGGTAACACCACAAAAGCGGTGACTAAAGGCTATGCCATTGGCTCTGCTGGTTTGGCAGCGTTGGTATTATTTGCCGATTACACGCACAAATTGCAAGGCGCGGGCATTGATGTGAAATTTGATTTAAGCGACCCAATGGTGATTATTGGCTTGGGTATTGGCGGCTTAATTCCCTTCTTATTCGCCGCCATGGCGATGGAGGCCGTTGGCCGTGCCGCTGGTGCGGTGGTAGAAGAAGTGCGCCGCCAGTTCCGCGATATTAAAGGCATTATGGAAGGCACAGCCAAGCCAGAATATGGCAAAGCGGTGGATATGCTGACCACAGCGGCGATTAAAGAAATGATGATTCCGTCCTTGTTACCAGTGGCAGTGCCAATTGCAGTAGGCTTGCTATTAGGCCCTGTGGCATTAGGTGGCTTGTTGATGGGTACTATTGTGACCGGCTTATTTGTGGCAATTTCAATGTGTACTGGCGGCGGCGCTTGGGATAATGCCAAAAAATACATTGAAGATGGCAACCACGGTGGCAAAGGTTCAGATGCGCATAAGGCCGCTGTAACAGGTGACACTGTGGGCGACCCGTACAAAGATACAGCGGGCCCAGCAGTGAACCCGTTGATTAAAATTATCAATATTGTGGCGCTATTGATTGTGCCATTGCTACACGTTTAGTTTTTTAAATTAAAAAGGCGACTCCGAATAGAATTACGGGGTCGCTTTTTTTATTGTTGATAGCGCAAATATTAAATTGAAGCTGCCTCTTTTTACTCGACGCCTCTGATTCCGCTTTAACTCCACAGTGGTCAAGTACCAACTTCAAAATCAAAAAAACAAATGGGTTAGCCACGATATTTTCCACTAAGCTGCCCTACAAACCAATATTTATGCGACTTTCATGCTTGGTTGCTTTGAAAATTTAAGCAGCTACTTCAGCATGTAATTTAAGCCCTAACGACTTCATTACCTTAAGCACGGTAGCAAAGTCTGGCGCACGTTCACCAGAAAGCGATTTATACAAACTCTCGCGACTTAAGCCAGAACTTTTAGCGACATTGCTCATGCCTTGCGCACGCGCTATATCACCTAATGCTTTAGCAATCAGTGCGGCATCGCCGCAGCTTTCTTCGATGCAGGCATCTAGGTATTGCGCCATTTGCTCGGGTGTTTTTAAATACTCGGTTACATCATATTTACTAAATGTAGTTTTCATTATCTATCTCCATTCTAATGCGATTTGTTTTGCAAGCTTAATATCTTTAGCTTGCGACGATTTATCACCAGCACATAACAAAATAATCAATTGGCTACCCTGCTGCATATAATAAATGCGATACCCAGACCCAAAAAATAAGCGCAACTCATTTATACCATCACCCACTGAGCTATGATCACCAAAGTTACCTAGCTCAACACGGGCAAGCCGCGCCAATACGCGAGACATTGTTATTACTTCAAGCGACTCTATCCATGCATTAAAATAATTACTCTTGATGATTTCAATCATTATAGGATTGTATCCTTATGGATACAAAAGTCAATGCTAAACAAAAAGAGAAAGTAAAGTAATTGGCGTTAGATTGAGCTAACCCCTTTGGTTTCGTAGCAGTGAATACGTTGATTAAGTTAACCAGTATTTCTTAACCCTGCCGCAATTCCATTAATGGTTAACTGAATCGCCAACTTCAACTTATCATCCATTTCACCTGCGCGATAACGCTTAATTAGCTCTACTTGCAGATGATTGAGCGGGTCTAAATACGGTAAGCGATTGCGAATTGAATAGGCCAGCGTTGGGTTGCTGCTTAAGCGTTCTGTGCAACCTTGCAGCAAATTTAGCGCCTGCGTAGTGAGCACATACTCTGCTTCTATACGGCTAAAAATGGTCTCTCTTAACTGTTTATCGGTTACCAGATGTGCATAATGACGCGCAACTACTAAGTCGGTTTTGGCCAATACCATATCCACATTGGCGATTAAGGTTTTAAACAATGGCCAAACCTCTAGCATTTCTTGCAAGTTATTCAGGCGGCCTTCATAGGCAATTTCATCTTGATGCAAATATTGATGTATCGCACTGCCTAAGCCATACCAGCCTGGTAATAATAGTCGGCATTGCCCCCAAGAAAATCCCCAAGGAATGGCGCGTAAATCTTCAATGCGGCGAGTGGCTTTTCTAGCGGCAGGGCGGCTGCCAATATTTAATTCAGCGATTTCTGAAATGGGCGTCGCGCTAAAAAAGTAATCGGCAAAACCGGGTGTTTCGTAAACCAAACTGCGATAGCTGGTCATGGCGGTGGTGGATAAATCTTCCATCACCACTTCAAACATACGCCTTTTGGGCGTACTTAATGACATTTCTGGCAATAAGGTGGCATCAATTGTGGCTGCCACCAGCGTTTCTAAATGCTGGCGCCCTACTTTTGCATCGGCATATTTATTGGCTATAATTTCGCCTTGTTCGGTTAAGCGAATCTGCGCATCTACCGTGCCGCTGGGCTGCGCCATAATGGCCTGATAAGTTGGCCCACCGCCGCGACCAACCGTACCACCGCGGCCATGAAACAGGCGCAGCTTGATTTTAGCTTGGCTAAATAGCTCAACTAGCGAAACCTCTGCTTTGTACAACTCCCAATTAGAGGTTAAAAATCCGCCGTCTTTATTGCTATCTGAATAGCCCAGCATAATTTCTTGCTCATTACCTTGGTTGCGCAGCACATAGCGAATGCCCAGCAAGCTCAGCCATTGCCCCATAATCATGGGCGCGTTGCGCAAATCGGCAATGGTTTCAAACAGCGGCACAATATTCAGCGCCAACTGGATTTTTTGTGACCCCCAAACGCCTTTCAGCAAGCCTGTTTCTTTTTGCAGTAACGCTACTTCCAATAAATCCGATAGCGTTTCGGTATGCGAAATAATGTATTGCTTAATCGTGCGGCTGCCAAATTTTTGCTTGATGTCGCGCGCTTTATTCAGCACATCGATTTCTGTATGCACCAACTCAGAATACTGCTGGTAAGGCGAAAACAACAAACGCGGCTGTTTTAGCTCATCCAAAAGCGTCTTGATTTTTTCATCTTCAGTCAGCTCATCGTACTCAAAATCGTAGCCAGCTTTATTAAACAATTCCTTAATCACCGCCTCATGCACGTCTGACGATTGCCGAATATCCACCGTAGCCAAATGAAAACCAAACGTTTCAATGGCTTTGGTTAGCTTGCCCAAACGCGCATAAATCAGCGCTTCGCCACCAAATTCTTTTAATGAAATCACCAGCACATTTAAATCGGCCAACAAATCATCCGCATGACGATAAGGCACCGCTTGATTGGCATTTTCGCGCAATTCTAGTTGCGGCAAAAGCTGCTTGGATGTTGCAATTAATCGGTCGTAAATGCCATTTAACGCCAACCGATAAGGCTCATCCAAGCGATGTGGCAATTGGTCTAGTGACAAATTAGCCAACACCAGTAACGCGGCATTCACATTAACCAAGCGCGTAGAAATTGATAACTCACGCCGCAGTGCATCCAATTGTTTTAGGTAAAACTTAATCGCGGTGGCGCTTTGCATGCCTACGGCTTGGGTTAGCGTGGCGCCATTTACAAACGGGTTACCATCGCGATCGCCACCAATCCAGCTACCCATCTGTAAAAAACTGGGCAATTGAAATGGCTTGTCTAAATCGGCAGCGTAGTGTTTATTTAAATCGCGCTCTAAATCTTGCAGAATTTCTGGAATCACATTTAAAAACGTGGTTTCGTAATAGCTCAGCGCATTTTCAATTTCGTTCACCACCGTAAGCTTTGAAAAACGCACAATACGCGTTTGCCATAATGAGCAAACAGCGGCTTGAATCAACAAATCATTATTTTCAAGCTCACGTTTTGAGATTAAATTGGCGCGCTCTGCCAGCAAAAAAGAGAGTTTATGCTCAATATCCAAAATACTTTTGCGCTGCACTTCAGTAGGGTGCGCCGTTAACACAGGTGAAACCAGCGCATCTTTAAAAAACGCCTCTACCGCCGCAAATGGCAAGGCTTGGCGCGCAATTTCATCTACCGAATACGCCAGCATGCCAGGCGCTAATTGGTCTTCATTCAAACGCGTTTGCTGGCGCGCAAACAAATCTTCGGCAATATTCACCAAATGTTTAAAGTAACTAAAAGCGCGCACCACCGAAATAGTTTGCTGCGGCGATAGATTTTTTAGCAATTTTTCTAAAGCCAGCGTAGCTGTTTGGTCGTTTTCGCGATGAAATTTAACCGCTGCCTGACGGATATTTTCAATTAAATCAAAAGTGGCTTGGCCATCTTTAGCTAAAATGGTTTCGCCCAGCACACGGCCCAAATAGCGAATATTATTTTTTAAACTTATGTTCTGTTGATTTAGCTTGATTGCTTGCAGTGATGTGTCGTTCATATAATGGCCGTTTAACGTTATTATTAAACTAATATAAGCAACATCTACACCATGCATTAATTCAATAATAAACTCATTAAAAACAATTAGTTAAATTCAATCAAGTTTACAACTCCAATATAATTGCACATATTTTGTGCAATTTAAAGCAAGGCTATAATATTGCGGTGCAGATTTACAAACGCAAAAAAGGCAACCTAAGCTGCCTTTTTATTTGCGCTTTTAACGCGCATTTAAAACGTTAAAAATGATTAAAATGCTGGTTTAACTTCCGCATTATTATAATTTGCAACGCCATCTAAAATTTCTTTCTTAGCCGCTTCAATATCGCCCCAGCCGTTAATTTTCACCCATTTACCTTTGTCTAAATCTTTATAGTGCTCAAAAAAGTGAGAAATCATTTCTAAACGCCATGTTGAAACGTCGGTATGGCTTTTTAAGTGGCCGTACAAACCACATACTTTAGGCACTGGCACGGCAAACACTTTCGCGTCCATACCGGCTTCATCTTCCATTAACAACACGCCAAGTGGACGGCAACGCACCACAACGCCCGGAATCAATGGCACTGGCGTCATCACTAATACATCGACTGGATCGCCATCATCGGCCAAGGTGTGCGGAATATAGCCGTAATTGGTAGGATATTGCATAGCAGTACCCATAAAACGGTCTACAAAAATCGCGCCGCTGTCTTTATCTACTTCGTATTTAACAGGGTCGCCCTGCATAGGAATTTCGATAATAACGTTGAAATCATTGGGTAAATCTAAGCCAGATGGCACTTGGTTTAACGACATAGTGAGAACAGCCTTTACGTAAAAAACGGCATTATACGTGACAAATGTAAATGCTTGATTGCTAACAATTGAAAATTATTGTGAGATGGGATATTAACGCTTTGAAAATTTTAACCAAACTTTGCTTAAAACGAAAAACACAATCACCAACGGCAAACCCATAATGGTAATGGCACCCAAGTGGTTTTTAACCAGAGGGATATTGCCAAATAAATAACCCGCCAAAACGCAAATTAGCACCCAAATAATGGACCCAAGCGATGCTGAACGCACAAATTTAAAAAAGTGCATTTGCGTTAAGCCGGCCAAAAATGGCGCAACGGTGCGGATAACCGGCAAAAATGGCGAAAACAGAAAGCCTTTTTCACCATGCTGATCATAAAACACGCGGGTTTTATCAATTGCTGCTTGATTTGGCCATTTTAAAAAATCCACAAAAAATGCCTGCCCCAGTGTTTTGCCTAAAAAATAGCCGCTGATATTACCCAACGCCGCCGCCGCCATCAGCACGGCAATTAACAACCAAATATTCAACAAAGATGCCGCCCACACAGCGCCACAAACAAACAAAAATGGATTACTGGGCAGAAAAAAGAACGGCAATATGCCAATTTGTAAAAAAACCACGCCAAACAAAATTAAATAAACCAGATTGGCATGCATGGCGACTAAATCAGGCAAATGTGCATCAAAATTGAGAATCATTTGCCACGTTTGTAACAAATAGTCCATTACGCCGTTTCCATTCTACATTCAGCCACAATGGCGGCTGGTGTGAGTTTTAATGCGCCATACAGCAGCAAAGGAATAATCACCACTTCATCAAGCTGGCCAATTATTGGAAGAAAATCAGGAATTAAATCAAATGGCATCAACACATAGCCAATGGCCAGCCATAACAAGGCTTTGGCCAATTTAGGCGTTTGCGGGTGTTTTTGCAGGCGCTGGTAAAAATTAAACTCTGCCTTTAAGCGCGCGCCTATCTGTTTTAGTTTTTCCAACATGAGTACTAAATCAGCTTCTTGCCTGTTAACTTTTCAAACGCTTCACAATATTTTTCAGAGGTACGTTGCGCAACATCATCAGGCAAAGCTGGGGCTGGCGGCGCTTTATTCCATTGAATACTTTCCAGCCAATCGCGCACATATTGTTTATCGTAACTAGGTGGATTGCTGCCAACTTTATAGCTTTCGGCTGGCCAAAAACGCGATGAATCTGGCGTTAACACTTCATCCATCACATGCAAAACGTCATTGCTATCTAGCCCAAATTCAAACTTGGTATCAGCAATAATAATGCCACGCGTTAATGCATATTCGGCCGCTTCGCTGTAAAGCTGAATCGCCACTTTGGCGACTTTTTCGGCCATATCGGCACCAATTAATGCGGCGCATTGGTCTAAACTAATATTTTCGTCATGCTCACCCACGGCTGCTTTGGATGATGGCGTGAAAATCGGTGTGGGTAATTTTGACGCTTCTTGCAAACCTGCTGGCAAAGCTATTCCGCAAACGGTGCCTTTAGCTTTGTATTCTTTCCAACCGCTACCCACCAAATAACCACGCACAATCGCCTCAATTGGCAACGGTTTTAGCTTTTTCACCACCACCGCGCGGCTTAAATTGCCTGTACCTAACTGCGCTTTATCTTCTGCAGAAACCACTGACTCAGGCAGGATACCCGTTAAATGATTTGGCACTACATGCTTGAGCTTTTCAAACCAAAAGTTAGCCATTTGCGTGAGCATAGCGCCTTTATTGGCAATGCCTGTAGGCAAAATCACATCAAATGCCGATAGCCTATCAGTACTGACCAACAACATAGTGCTGTCATCAATGGCATAAATATCTCGCACTTTTCCTTGGTGGATTTGGCTTAGGCTATGAAGATTGGTTTTTAACAGTTGTGCGCTCATGATGTTAACGGCAAGAAGAAAAGAGTTTAATTATAATTTGTGCAGGCTGATTTGCACTAGATAATTTATGATTCGTCATTAATTAGCCGTTTTTCGTTCTAGATATTTGGTTTAGATGTTGTAGCTGGCGTCATTTCACCTACTTTAACGACCTTTAATGTATTAGTGCCCCCCGGGCTACCGATTGGCTCACCAAAAGTAAATAGCACCGTATCGCCAGTGGCAACAGCGCCGTTAGTTAAAAGCACTTGTTCCATTTCCTGCAAAATTTCGTCCCTATTTTTATTCTCATGCTCAATTGGGTACGGGAAAACATTGCGATGCAAAGTGAGCTTGCGGCGCGCGATTTTATTAGGTGATAGCGCGTAAATCGGCGCACCACTATCGGCACGCGAAAGCCATTGCGCGGCATTACCCGATTGCGTTAATGCAGCAATCGCTTTCACATTGAGGTATTTAGATACATAAATCGTAGCCGCCGCAATCGCTTCATCTGTTTGCTGATGCGGCTCTGCGCGTTTTTGGCTAACGTTGCCAATTTCATATTCTTTTTCGGCTTCTACACAGATTCTATGCACCGCTTTAACCGTTTCTAGCGGATATTGTCCACTAGCAGTTTCGGCCGATAGCATCACAGCATCAGTGCCGTCTAGCACTGCATTCGCCACATCAGAAACCTCTGCTCGGGTTGGAATCGGGCTGCTAATCATGGATTCCATCATCTGTGTAGCAGTAATCACCAATTTATTTTGTGCGCGCGCCATGCGAATCATGCGCTTTTGCAAACCTGGTACAGCCGCATCACCCACTTCTACGCCCAAATCGCCACGCGCCACCATAATCGCATCGCTCACGGCGATAATTTCTTTTAAATTATCAATCGCTTCGGCACGCTCAATTTTTGCCACAATGCTGGCTGTGCCGCCAGCTTGCTTAACCAAGGCGCGCGCATGCTCTATGTCTTTGGCCGATTTTGGAAAAGAAATGGCAATATAATCCGCCTCTAATGCCACTGCTGTTTTTAAATCTTCTTTATCTTTTAAGGTTAAAGCATCGGCCGATAAACCGCCGCCAGCGCGATTAATGCCCTTATTATTACTTAACACGCCGCCGCTTAAAATCACACATTGAATCTGGTTGCCCTTGATGCGATCCACTTGCATGGTGATGCGGCCATCATCCAGCAATAACACCACGCCTTCTGTCACTTCTTGCGGTAATGTTTTGTAATCCAAGCCCACTTTATCTTGATTGCCCAGCTCGCAATCGGCATCTAATATAAATAAATCGCCTGTTTTTACGCTGATTTTACCTAGTTCAAATTTACCGATTCTAATTTTAGGGCCTTGCAAATCGCAAAGCACACCCACTGGTCTGCCTAGTTTTAGCGCGATGTTGCGTACAATTTCGGCGCGGCTAATATGCTCTTCAGCCGTACCATGCGAAAAATTAAGCCGCACTACATTAACGCCAGCCGTTATCAGGCGCGCTATCATTTCTTCACTGCTGGATGCTGGGCCTAGTGTGGCAACAATCTTGGTTTTACGTAACATCGTAATATTGGTCCTTATTTAGTAGTTAAATCAATAGACCAGAAACTTGCTTCAAAATTATGTCATTCCAATAAAAAATGGGGCATCAGCCCCATTTTAAATGAACTGAAAATATACAAACTTAAGCTTTTGCGCGACTTTCTAAAATCTCTACGGCTGGCAATGTCTTGCCTTCTAAAAACTCTAAAAACGCGCCGCCAGCGGTTGAAATATAACTAATTTTGTCAAAAATATCGTATTTTTGAATCGCTGCAATGGTGTCGCCACCGCCTGCCAAGGTAAACGCTTTGGTGTTAGCAATGGCATACGCAATGGTTTTGGTGCCTTCACCAAATTGGTCAAATTCAAATACGCCAACTGGGCCGTTCCAAACCACCGTACCAGCGTTTTTTATAATCTCCGCTATTTCATTAGCAGATTTCGCGCCAATATCAAAAATCATATCGTCCGATTCAACAGAAGCCGCGTCTTTCTTCACTGCAGGCTCATCGGCGCTAAACTTTTTGCCACATACCACATCCACTGCAATCGGCACTGCTGCGCCTCTTTGGCTCATTTTATCCATTAAGGTGCGCGCCACTGGCACTAAATCATCTTCACATAGTGATTTGCCCACTTCAAAACCTGCTGCTTTTAAGAATGTATTGGCAATACCGCCACCAACCACCATTTGGTCTACCTTTTCAGACAAACTCTCTAAAACAGTTAATTTGGTTGATACTTTGCTGCCACCCACAATCGCCACCATTGGGCGTGCAGGATTCAGTAAAGCTTTGGTTAGTGCGTCTAATTCTTCTGCTAACAATAAGCCTGCACAGGCGATTGGCGCAAATTTTGCCACGCCATGTGTACTGGCTTCTGCGCGGTGCGCGGTGCCAAATGCATCCATTACAAATACATCACACAGCTTTGCATAAGCTTGGGCGGTTTCATCTTTGTTCTTTTTTTCGCCTATGTTAAAACGGCAATTTTCTAAAACTACCAATTCGCCTGCAACCACTTCAAAGCCACCATTTACCCAATCTTTAATTAAACGCACTGGTTTGTTTAGCTTGGCAGAAATCACATCCACCACTGGTTTAAGCGAATTTTCCTCAGAATAAACGCCTTCTTCTGGGCGACCCAAATGCGATGTCACCATGACATGCGCGCCTTGCTTTAAAGCATATTCAATGGTTGCCATGCTAGCTGCGATACGCGCATCCGATGTTACTTTGCCATCTGCAACAGGTACGTTTAAATCGGAGCGAATAAACACGCGTTTGCCAGATAAATCTAAGTCAGTGATTTTGATAAATTTCATATTAATCTCAATTAAAACAGTTATTTAGTCACAATCTACACGCAATAAGCTCAAGACGGGATGAAGTGCAAGGCGCACAGCGCGCAACGACCGAGACATACCGTAAGGGTAGGCGAGGAAGTGAGCACTGCGCAACGCCGCAATTCGCCCATATTGTGCTTATTTATCTGCAATATGTTGGACTAGTCGGAGCAGGTTGCATGTATACCCATACTCGTTATCGTACCAAGCCACCACTTTTACAAATGTTGGGTCTAGCATAATGCCCGCATCGGCATCAAACACGCTAGCGGCTGGTGCACCTCTAAAATCGGTTGAAACCACTTTGTCGTTGGTGTAGGCCAGCACGTTTTTAAGCGCGCCTTTTGATGCGGTATGCATAGCCGCGCAGATATCAACATAAGTAGTTGGCTTAACTAATTCAACCGTTAAATCGACAACAGAAACGTTGGCTGTAGGCACACGTAACGCCATGCCGGTTAGTTTTTTATTTAATGACGGAATCACCATACCAACCGCTTTAGCCGCGCCAGTGCTGGATGGGATAATATTTTCGAATACACTACGGCCGCCGCGCCAATCTTTATTACTGGCGCCATCTACTACCATTTGTGAAGCCGTAGAGGCGTGCACAGTAGTCATTAATCCGCGTTTAATTTCAAAGCTATCGTTTAACACTTTAACAATTGGAGCTAATGCATTCGTCGTGCAAGAGGCAGCAGAAACGATTGATTGGCCTTTGTAATCATCATGGTTTACACCATACACAAACATGGGCGTGTCATCTTTTGCAGGAGCCGATTGCACTACTTTTTTAGCGCCTTCAGCCAAATGCCCTTTGCAACCATCGGTGGTTAAAAACACGCCAGTCGCATCAATCACTACATCTACACCGGCTGCACCCCATTGAATATGGAATGGGTCACGTTCTTTGCTGACTACAATTTTTTTGCCGTTAACCATTAAAGCGCCTTCTTTGGCACTAATAGTGCCATTAAAACGCCCATGCACAGAATCGTATTGCAGCATATAGGCCATGTAATCAATATCTTGCATACCATTGATTGCAACCACTTCAATATCTGCGAATTCAGCTTCTTGTATGGCCGCGCGTAATGCCATACGCCCAATGCGTCCAAAACCGTTAATGCCTACTTTAATTGCCATGCTCATTCCAAGAATTAGAGGTTTACAAATAAAAAGAGCCTCAAGAATCAGAGGCTCTTTTCAGTACTATTTACTCAATAATTACAACACTGACTTAACAGTGGCCACCACGTTTTCAACCGTGAAGCCAAAATGTTTCATCAATGCGCCACCAGGAGCTGATTCACCGAATGTATCAATACCCACAACAGCGCCTTCTAAGCCAACATATTTACGCCAGAAATCCGTAACGCCAGCTTCAACCGCCACGCGCACAACGCCTGGAGTTAAGACACTGTCTTTATACGCTTTATCTTGACGATCAAATACATTGGTTGATGGCATTGAAACTACGCGCACTTTAGTGCCTGCAGCGTTCAACTCAGCAGCTGCTTTAACCGCTAACTCTAGCTCAGAACCGTTAGCGATAATAATCACTTGTGCGCCAGCTACATCAGACAATACATAACCACCTTTACGCATTAAGGCAAATTGTGCGGCATCGTGTTTCATGCCAGGCACGTTTTGACGGCTTAATACTAAGCTGCTAGGACCATTTGTACGCTCAACCGCTGCAACCCAAGCAACAGCTGTTTCAGTTGAGTTACCTGGACGCCAAACATCCATATTTGGAATTAAACGTAAACCAGCAGTATTTTCGATTGGTTGATGCGTAGGACCATCTTCACCTTGACCGATAGAGTCATGTGTTAAGACTGCAATGGTGCGTTGTTTCATCAATGCAGCCATGCGCAACGCGCTTTTTGCGTAGTCAGAGAACATATGGAATGTGCCGCCGAATGGAATTAAACCACCGTGCAATGCCATACCGTTCATAATTGCAAACATACCAAACTCACGAACGCCGTAAGAGATGTAGTTACCTGGTTTTTTCGCATCAACGTGTACAAAGCTGCCTGTAGACGTTAAGTTTGAACCTGTTAAGTCAGCAGAACCGCCTAAGAATTCAGGCAATAATGGTGCTAACGCGCCAATCATGTTTTGTGAAGCTTTGCGTGTTGCTACGCCTTCTGCTTTTTCGTTTGTTGCAGCGATAATCGCATCTGTTGCTTCTTTCCAGTTAGCTGGCAATGTGCCAGACATGCGACGTGTGAATTCTGCCGCTTCAGCTGGGAAAGCCTTAGCATACGCTGCAAATTTGTCATTCCATGATGATTCAGCAGCAGCGCCTTTAGCCGTTGCATCCCAACCAGCATAGACATCAGCAGGAATTACAAATGGCTCATGCGCCCAACCAATGTTGGCGCGTGTTGCCGCTACTTCGTCTAAACCTAATGCAGAACCGTGGCAATCGTGTGAGCCAGATTTGTTAGGTGAACCCATACCAATTACTGTTTTACAGCAAATTAATGATGGTTTATCTGTTACTTTTTTAGCAGCAGCAATAGCCGCGCCAATAGCCGCAACGTCATGACCATCTACTGATTGAACATGCCAACCGTATGATTCAAAACGTTTAGCGGTATCGTCTGTGTACCAGCCTTCAATATGGCCATCAATAGAAATACCGTTGTCATCCCAGAATGCTGTTAGTTTGCCCAAGCCCCAAGTACCAGCTAGCGCACAAGCTTCGTGAGAAACGCCTTCCATCATGCAACCATCACCTAAAAACACATAAGTTTGATGATCAACAATATCGTGGCCAGGTTTGTTAAATTGGTGCGCCATTAATTTTTCAGCCATTGCAAAACCAACACCGTTGGCAATACCTTGGCCTAATGGACCAGTTGTTGTTTCAATGCCAGGCGCGTAGCCATATTCTGGGTGGCCAGCACATTTTGAATGCAATTGACGGAATGATTGTAATTCGCTCATTGGCAATGCATAACCTGTTAGGTGTAGCAATGAGTAGATCAACATTGAACCGTGACCATTAGAAAGCACAAAGCGATCGCGATTTGCCCATTCTGGATTTTTTGGGTTGTGTCTTAAGTGGTTATTCCAAAGCTCTTCAGCAATTTCTGCCATGCCCATAGGCGCGCCCGGGTGGCCAGAATTGGCTTTTTGCACTGCATCCATTGATAACGCACGAATTGCGTTGGCTAAATCTTTACGCGTTGCCATTATTTTCTCCCTAATTTTAGCTAAACTGA